>JAUNJT010000095.1:0-1512 GCA_030533105.1 Eggerthellaceae bacterium | reverse complement strand
ATCCGCAAGAAAGCAACCTCAGGCGGCAAGGTCGCTTCGCATCAGCGTTGGTACATCCTCCCCGAAGAACCCGATGTTGACCCCTCCAACGTCACCATCAGCAACGGCGTGTACCAAGTGAAGCTGGCGAATAGCTCGAAGAACCAGGTGCTCAACGTCAGCGGCTCGTCGACGGAAGACGACGGAAACGTTGCTTCGGCGACCTCCGGCACTGCGCAGAGCCAGAAGTGGGCCATCACCAACGCTGGCAGCGGTTTCTACTACATTGTGAACGTGAACTCCGGCAAGGCCCTTTCTGTCGACGATGGTAAGAAGACCGCCACGGCCAACGTCCTCCAGTACAAGAAGACCTCTTCGGGCAAGACCGGCGGCGACAGCCAGAAGTGGGCCATCCGCCTGAATGATGACGGGACCTACAGCTTCATCAACAAGGAGACCGGCACGGCTATCGAACTCACGAAGGATGCGTCTGGCGCGAATGCCCAGGCATATTTTGATAACGGTTCCAGCCGCCAGAAGTTCGAGCTCTCCGATACCCCGATCATCGGCAAGAACAAGGGCATCTACAGTATCGCGTTCTCGAAGAAGGTGAAGAACGTGCTCACGGTGCCGGACAACTCACTTGATTCTGGCAAGCAAATCGTATCGAGCGCCTACACCAAGGACTTGAACCAGAAGTATGAGATCGTCAAGGTCGGCACCAACGAGTACACCATCCAGTCGGCCGTATCTGGTAAGTATTTCTCCACCACGGACAACAGGGTCACGCAAGCAGGCAAGTCCGGGTCTGAATGGCAGAAATGGACTCCCGTCTGGCGCGGCAATGGCATCCAGTTCGTCAACGTTGCTTCCGGCCTGGCCATCACCATCACCGATGGCTCGACCAAGGATGGCGCGAAAGCGATTGTTTCCAGCAAGTCCAGCAGCACTTCCCAGCAATTTGTCCTGAACGAGCGTCCGCTTATCGACAATGGGTACTACTACCTGCATATCGCCTCGCCGAGCAAGAAGGCGAATGTCCTCGGCATCAAGGACGGTTCCAAGACCGCCGGCGCAAAGGCGAACATCAACAAGGTGGAATCGAATAACGCGCTGAAGTTCAAGGTGACCGCGCTCGGCAACGACACGTATCGTTTCACGAACGCGAAGTCCAAGAAGAGCCTCGTATTCAGCGGCAGCAGCATCGTCCAGCAGAAGACGACCGGCACTGCCTCGAAGTGGAAGGCCACGATTTCCCCGAATGGCGGCCTCGTCCTGACGAACGTGTCCTCCGGCAAGGCGCTGAATGCAAGCTCCTCCGCTGGCAGCAAGGCAACCCAGGCGACCGTGAACGCTTCGTCGAGCACGCAGCGTTGGTATCCGGAATCGACGAACATCCTGAAGAAGTACCAGCAGCTCGCCCTTGACAAGGTCATCAAGCGCGGCAGCAAGACGAACTACTACTTCGTCGTCGACACCGGCAAGCGCAAGATGATGCTGTTCTACCGCGAATCGAAGAGCAGCGACTGGTAC
>JAUNJT010000043.1 GCA_030533105.1 Eggerthellaceae bacterium | reverse complement strand
GGCGTTCCGAAACGCACGCCGCTCGTCTCCGCACGCGGCAGAGGATCGAACGGGATGGCGTTTTTGTTCGCCGTGATATTCGCCTTGTCGAGCAGCTGCTGGACTTCGAGACCCGTACGGCCCTTCGACGCCACATCCGCGAGCATCATGTGATTGTCCGTACCGCCCGTGGTCAGGCGAACACCGCCATCCATGAGAGTCTGCGCCAATATGGCGGCGTTCTTGACGATTTGCTGCTGGTAATCCTTGAAACCGGGAAGCATAGCCTCGCGCAGGCAGATGGCCTTTGCTGCAATCACGTGCATGAGCGGGCCTCCCTGCGTGCCAGGGAACACGGCATGGTCGATGCGCTTGCCCAGATACTCCTTGCATAGGATGATGGCACCGCGCGGACCGCGCAGCGTCTTATGCGTGGTGGACGTGACGACGTCAGCGTAAGGAACCGGCGACGGATGCACACCTGCGGCGACCAAGCCGCCGATATGCGCGATGTCGACCATGAAGAACGCGCCGACCTCATCGGCGATCTCACGGAACTTCTCCCAATCGATGAAACGCGGATACGCGCTTGCACCGGCGACGATGATCTTCGGCGAGCACTCCTTGGCCTTCTTGAGCACCTCGTCATAGTCGATCATCTCAGTCTCGGGATTGACGCCGTACGTTACCGAATTCCAATAGCGACCAGTGATGGATGCACGCGCACCATGCGTCAGGTGACCGCCAGCATCAAGGCTCATGCCCAGAATGGTATCGCCTGGCTGCAACAGCGCGGTATAGACGGCGACGTTCGCCTGCGAGCCAGCATGCGGCTGAACGTTCGCATATTCGGCCTTGTAAAGCGACTTCGCCCGGCGAATCGCGATGTTCTCAATCTGGTCGACGTTCTCGCATCCGCCATAGAAACGCGCCGCCGGATAGCCTTCCGCATACTTATTCGTCAGATGGCTGCCCATGGCCTCCATGACAGCTTCACTCGTGAAGTTCTCGCTTGCGATGAGCTCGATATGGTCACGCTGGCGATCGAGCTCGTGCTCCATCACGTAATAGATATCCGGGTCGGACTGGCGGATGAAATCGTAATTCATGGTTTACTCCGTTCGTTTAGCTTAGCGGTTCGACAGTGTACCACGTTAGAACCGCAGCGAACCGAGAATGCCGCGCACGATATCGTTGTTCGACTTGCGGCCGATATTTTTGAGCGCCTGCCCTGCAAGCTTCTCGAGGTCCTTCCGCACCTTCTCCTGCTGCTTCTGTCGCTCCTTCGCTAAACGCTCGGCCTCCTTCTGTTGCTCTTTTATCTGGCGTTCGAGCTCGCGCTGCGCGGCAGCACGCTGCTTTTCAGCTGCTACACGCGCCTTCTCGCGCGCCGCAGCTTCGGCCTTCGCTTGACGCTCGGCCTCCTTGAGAGCAGCTGCCTGAGCCTTTTCTTCCGCTGCCTTCTCCTTCGCTTGCTTGGCAGCTAGTTCCTTTTTCTGCTTATCGGTCAAGTCGAGAGCAGGCTGGACGGACACTCCCCCGCGCGCCAACGCCGCAGCGTACGCCTCCTCAACCGCATCTGCGACTGCCGCTGCACGCTTGGCCACTTCGGCAGCCTCCTGAGCTTTGGCAGCGGCGGCAGGCATATCTTCGAGCGTGGCGTTCGCCACATCGGCTGCGGCTTTGAGTGCCGCATCGGCGGCAGCTTTCGCCGTTGCCTTCGCACGCGCCACATCAGCCTCAAGCTCAGCAAGCGACGTCACTGCTTGCGCAGGAGCGGCTGAAGACGTCTCAACGCCCAGTTCCTTGTTCGCTGCTTCGGTGATATCCATGATGTATTCATATGCGGAAATGCGGTCGAATGCTTCTCCGTACTTGGCCATCAATTTGCTCTGCTTTTCGAGAACACCTGCAATGACCTCATCGGAGGCCTGGGCCATCAAGCATTGCGGAGGCAGGATCTTCGCCTGTTCGACAATCATCGGACGGCCTTCTTCATCAAGGAAGGAAACGAGAGCCTCGCCCGTGCCAAGCTCTGTAATGACATCTTCCGCCTTGAATTTCGGATTAGGACGGAACGCCTGCGCAGCTGCCCGCACGACTTTCTGCTCGGCTGGCGTGTATGCGCGAAGACCATGCTGCACTCGGTTCGAAAGCTGAGCGAGCACCGCATCAGGGATGTCGTTCGGCGATTGCGTGATGAAATACACGCCTACGCCCTTCGAGCGGATGAGCTTGACGACTTGGATGACCTTGTCAAGCAGCTCCTTCGGCATGCCGTTGAACAAAAGGTGAGCCTCATCGAAGAAGAAGACGAACTTCGGCTTGTCGAGGTCACCGACCTCGGGAAGCGTCTCGAAAAGCTCGGTCATCATCCACAAGAGGAACATGGAGTATACGCGTGGCGATTTGATGAGCCTGACGGCGTTGAGCACGTTAACGTAACCGTGGCCGTTCTCGTCGCATGCGAACCAGTCGGCCAAGTCGAGCGCCGGCTCTCCGAAGAACTCGTTGCCGCCTTGATCCTCGATGGCAAGGAGCGCTCTGAGGATCGCACCGACCGACTGATCGGTTACATTGCCGTAGGTGGTCTGGAATTGGTCGGAACGCTGCGCCACATAGTTGAGCATGGAGCGCAGATCCTTCAGGTCGATGAGCAGCATCTTCCGATCATCGGCAATGCGGAACACGATGTTCAGAACGCCTTCCTGCACATCGGTAAGCCCCAGAAGACGTGAAAGGATGATCGGTCCCATTTGCGACACCGTCACGCGAATCGGTAGTCCACCCGTTCCGTCTATCATGTCCCAAAAGCGGCAGGGGCAACCACGCAAAGACCAGTTCTCGATACCGAACTTCACAACACGTTTACGGATGTTCTCGGTATCATCGCCGGCTTGCGCCATACCCGTAACATCTCCCTTGACATCGGCCATGAACACTGGCACGCCTGCCTGCGAGAACGCCTCCGCCATCACCTTGAGCGTAACGGTTTTACCAGTACCGGAAGCACCCGTGATCAGTCCATGACGGTTCGCCTGATTGAGCAACAGATAGCATTTGTCATCGCCTGTTGCCATCCAAATCTTATCGCCTGAAAGCATATGACCTCCTCAATCGTCCTTTTACGTCATATTACACCAGAAACGCCCCGTTCTCGTTAAAGAGAACGGGGCGCATTGTTTCTTCTTTCGCGCAGTTCAAGCAGACCGTACGCTTAATCGATTCTGTCTGCGCCGATTGCGCGGGCATCCTCTACCCAGTCGGGCTGCGCTTCGGCGATCCAATAGCCGAATGCACGGAAGACGACGAGCATGACACCGATGGCAAGCACGCACAAGACGTACCCGCAAACGAACAAGAGGACGAAACCGAACAGGGCGAAGATGATCAGTGCGCTTTCGGCATTCACAGCTGCTACGAAAAGACCGCTTACGATGGCAGTCACGAACGCAAAGACAAGCCCTGCTGCAACCGTAATCAGATTCGGCAGCCAGTAAAGGGCCATCGTGCTTCCGAAGTTCTCCTTGAATGTCGGCCAAATCCTATCGAAGGTGAACGCATCGCCGAACTGACGAGACAGGGCGAGACGCATGACGCACAACTGCATGAGTGGAGCAACGAGCACGACGGCAACGACTCCGACCACCGGGATGATTCCGACAATGGAGCAAGCTACTCCCCAAATCAATGTGATCACGAACTCGAAGAAACCGAGAACGAATGCTCCCTCTTGGAAAATCTTCAAGTCAGTGCGTTCGTCTTTAAATGCTGCGCGAGCACCCCAGCGCATAGCAAAACCAGCTGCGAAGAAGTTCAGGATCGGGACGGCGCTGATCAGTCCGAGCAAAAGCACCTTCGCCATCCAGTTCGGCATGGCCTTGAAGTCTTCCCAACCTTTCCGCAAAGCATCGCGATACTGAACTTTGTTGGGTGGTGGATACATCCTACGCGTTGCCGCGTACGCTGCTTGTTGATAGCTATCCGCTTGACCACCGGCAGTGGTATAGACCTTGTGCGCGACAGCCGGCTCTGGTTGAGGTTCTTCGACTGATGGCTCCTCGGGCGTCGTCGGATGCGCAAAGGCGCTGGCATACGGATTGTATGCATCTGCTTCAGGTGCACCGGAATCGTCGGCATCTACAACCTCATCGGCAGCTTCTCCAATGACTTCCTCGAAATCTTCGGCAGCATCCTCGACGGCCTCTTGGACCTCCTCGACGATCTCAGCAGCGTCCTCTTGAGCTTCTTCGACGGCATCCTCGACGGCCTCGGCAACATCCTCTACCGCCTCATCGACGGCATCGGCAGCTTCCTCGACGACCTCGGCGACAACCTCAGTCGCATCCTGCGCGATCGTCTCATCGACCAAAACGTCTTCAGCAAGAGCATCTTCGACGATTACGACCTCTTCTTCGTACGTCTGCTCGATAGGTTCCGTTATTTCATCAGGAGCGGCGAAGCGAGCACCGCAGTTCGGGCAGAATAATGCGTCATCCCTGCAAGGCGCCCCACAAAGTGAACATGTTGGCATACGGGGTCTCCTTTCCTCACACTATGTTGTTCGCATTTATTGTCTCACGTTATCGCTTACAGCAAGAGCAAACCTGCAAATCTAACGAGTTTTTCCATGTTGCATTTCACACACGGAAAAGAGCGGTTTCATGTGCCCAGAGGATGCTATTCCCCGAGTTGCTCGGCAGCCTCGAGCCATATAAGCTCGAGCTCCTCGAGCCTGTGCTCGAGGTGTGATATTTCTTCCTGAAAACCCAATAGGCCCTCGAAATCGGTCGGATCATGTTCGGCCATCCGACGCTTCGCGTCCTCGATCTTCGCTCGCACGGTTGCCATCTTCGTCTCCGAAGAATCCATTGCCTTGCGGAGCGTGCGAATCTGGCCTCCTGAAAGCCTCGAGGGCTCAACGCTCGCAGCCTTCGGAGATTCGGACTCGTTATCATTTTCGGATTGCACGATTTGCATGCCCTCTTCGCTTTCAGCAAGAAGCTCCAAGAATTCATCAACCCCACGTGGGACATGTCTGAGCGTTCCATCGATGAGTGCGAATTGATGGTCCGTCACACGTTCCATAAGATATCGGTCATGAGTGACAAGGATCAGCGTACCCGGCCAGCCATCGAGCAGGTCCTCTACAGCAGCGAGCATGTCGGTATCCAAATCGTTACCTGGCTCATCGAGAATCAATACGTTCGGCTCATCAAGAAGGAGCATCATGAGCGCGAGTCGACGCTTTTGCCCGCCTGACAAATCGCAAACGGGTTCGTTCATGTCGTCGTTCGTGAAGCCCAACTTCTCCAGCAATTTCTTGGGTGTGTATTCTTTGTCATCGAGCATCTTTCGATGCGGATACCGCGATACGACTTGGCGAACCCTGTCGTTGCCCGCTTCTACGAGGTTATCAAGCCCTTGCGAAAGCACCCCGAAACGCACTGTCTTCCCGATTTTGAGTGAACCTTTTGTCAGAGGTTGCAAACCTTGGATGGTACGTAAAAGCGTTGTCTTGCCTACGCCGTTTACGCCAAGCACTCCATAGCGATCACCTGGACCGATGAGCCACGTTACATTGTTCAGTACTGGGCCCTCCCCATAATCGACCGTTGCATCAACGAGGTCGATGACTTGTTTGCCTAATCGCGCGCAAGCCATGCGCTTGAGTTCGATGGTGTCGCGTAACGGAGGTACGTCCGCAATAAGCGCCTGGGCAGCAGCAACGTGGAATTTGGGTTTCGTTGCACGCGCACGCGCCCCGCGCGATAGCCACGCAAGCTCGCGGCGCAGCGTGTTTTGGCGCTTCTGCTCAGCCAATGTTGCCAAGCGGTCGCGCTCCACACGCTGCATGATGTAGGCTGAGAAACCGCCTTCGAACGGTTCGACAAGCCCATCATGCACTTCCCACATGTCAAGGCAGGTCTCGTCCAAGAACCAGCGGTCATGCGTCACAACGAGCAGAACGCCGGTTTTTGCTTTCCAGCGCGTTTTGAGGTGATTCGCAAGCCACGTGATGGCGCGGATATCCAAATGATTGGTAGGTTCGTCAAGTGCGAGCACATCCCAATCATCTACAAGCAGACGCGCCAAATCGACACGACGACGCTGTCCGCCCGAGAGCGTTCCGATAAGGCTGTGCCAGTCGATGCCATCAAGCAAACCGTCAATGATGCTGCGGATACGTTGGTCGGATGCCCATTCGTACTGCTCGCGATTACCGATTACCGCTCGCTCGACGGTTTGGCCATCATCGAGCGCATCCGTCTGGCCGAGCAAGCCGACGCGAACGCCGCGCGTACGCACCACGCGCCCGCTGTCGGGCTCAAGCTGCCCGCACAAAAGCGCAAGCAGCGTCGATTTGCCATCGCCATTGCGTCCGACGATGCCGATGCGTGCGCCATCCTCGATACCGAGGGTCAAATCGGCGAACACTGTTTTCGTCGGAAAATCAACGCGTACTTTTTCGCAGCCAAGTAAGAACATGTGCGTATCATACCGTATCCGCGAATCATATCTGTGCTCCGTTTCGCCGCAGCGCATCTAAACGAAGAGGCGGGGACCATGCCCCGCCTCCCATGTTTCCAAACGAACAAGCGCTTCGGCACACTATTTATTCGGCGACCTCTTCGGTAACCTCTGCGGCAACTTCTTCGGCTTCCGCTGCTTCCTCGGCAGCATCCTCGGCAACTTCTTTGCCTGCAGCGATGCTCTCCTTTGCACCCGCGATGGCAGCACTCAGTGCGCCCATGCCCTTCTTGAAGAACGCGACAGCCTTCTCGTCAAGATCGGTCTGATCAAGGATGCCCTTGATTTTGGCCATCGCCTTGTCATCGACATCGGTCTTGTCAAGCAGACTCTTGATGCCCGCAGCGGCCTTCTCGTCGATCTCGGTCTTGTCGAGCAGATCCTGCATGCCCTGCTTGGCAGCTGCAAGCTTCGCCTTCGCATCGAAATCCTCCCACGCAACGGCAGCCTTACCAGCAAGGTCGGAAGCGGTTTCCTTTGCAGAAGCGAACGCTGCATCTGCGTCGAAATCGTCCATTGCCTTAGCAGCTTTGTCGGCCAAGCCCTCAACGCCCTTCTTCAATGAGTCCAGATTGATGTCAGCCATGATATCCTCCTCGTTATTGTGTTGCCGAGAAGCCAGCATATGTGCAGCTTCTTAATTATCTTGCCAATTCGTAACTGTAGCACAGTGCATGCTTTACGTGTTTGAATACGCACAAATCATCTGAAAATGTTTTACGATGCAGGCAAAATGAGAAGGAAGAAATGCGCTTTCATTGCCCCGAAGAACAAGCGCACGCCATATCGAGCTCACGAAAAGAGGCGGGGCATGCACCCCGCCTCCTGTGTTCATTTTTCGAGGTTCTGCTCGATAAAGGCGTTGCTCAAGAGCCCTCCCCGAAAGAATCTATCTGAGCTTCGAAAGCCGGTTCGTGTCGGATGCGTGCGGTGCAGCCGTGCTCATCAAGGTCAGTTTTGTCAAGCAAATCCTGGATTTCTTTCTTGAGATCTTCGTCAGCCATACCAGCCTCCTCACTTCGGATGTCTTAAATGAATCAACTCACTTTTGGCTCTTACATTCTTGCCTTGCGTACTTGTAATACAACCCTTAAATGCTGAAACCAAGCACGTGCAATTCGCTTGAAAAAGTTTCATACTGTTGACATTAGTTGATACGTATTTTTCACCTTGAGGAAACGCTTATGAGCACTATCACGCAAAACACTTCCAGCAATGCCGTCGAAACGCTGCGAACATGGATCGCGGAATGCCCGCCGCAAGGCATGGTCTTTTTCGGAGGTGCGGGCGTTTCCACCGAAAGCGGCATCCCCGATTTCCGAAGCGCGAAAGGCATCTTCCTGCAGGACCTTGGCAAGCAGGCTGCAGAATTCGCCGAACGCACCGATTATCCGCAGCGTGCGAAAAGACTAGCGAACTTGAAACTCGCACCCGAACAAGTTGTCAGCCGCACGTTCTTCGACGAGTATCCCGCTGAGTTCTATGCCTTCTATTGCGACAAGATGATCTTCACCGACGCGCAGCCGAATGCCGCGCATCGCAAGCTCGCGCAGCTTGAGGAGCAAGGCATCCTGCGTGCCGTCGTGACGCAGAACATCGACGGACTGCATCAGGCAGCAGGCAGCAAAAACGTATTCGAGCTGCACGGCAGCGTGCTACGCAACTTCTGCATGCGATGCCATGCGCCATATTCTCTTGACGAGATGCTCACCTTACGCGAGACCTCCGAAGAAGGCATTCCACGTTGCCCTGAATGTGGCGGAATCATCAAGCCTGACGTGGTGCTCTACGAAGAGGGCCTTGATATGAACGTGCTCGAAGGGGCGATTGATGCCATTACGCGCGCATCGCTTCTGGTCATTGCGGGTACGTCTCTCGTAGTCAACCCGGCAGCAAGCCTCATCCACTACTTCCATGGAGAGCATCTGGCTATCGTCAATCTTTCGCCTACCTCCGCTGATAAACTAGCCGACCTCGTCATCGCCGAACCTGTCGGTAAGGTTTTCGACTTTTAAAAGGAAAGGCCGGCATCCAACGTGGATGCCGGCCTTTTTCAGCAGGTTTTCTTCGATAAGCCGCTATTCGAAATACGGCCACGGACCGCGCAGCCAATCGATGATGTCGCTTTCGACCTCGAACTTCAGTTCATCGTAGTTGTGGATCTCATGGCGATAGCCCGTGTAGAGCTTCGTTGTAACGTCATGACCGGTATCAGTCAACCAGTTCGCGCACATATACACGCCTTCGCCGAAGTTGCCAACCGGATCCTGATCGCCCGCGATAAGGAGAATCGGCAGATCAGTCGGCACCTTTTCTGCCCATTCGGTGCCCTCGATGACAAGCATCATATCGATGAAATCGCGAAGGCTGATATTGTGCGTAGGATGCGTGAAGGCATCGAACGGATCCTCGGCATGATCTTTCTGCACGAACGGATCGTGGCAAATCCACTCGTTGCCAAGCGTGACACCCTCCTCGCAACGGCTGAACATCCAACCCATGAGCGCGGCCACAAACGTTGGATCGCTTTCGTGCGCTTTGCCCTCCTCGATGGCGGCATCGACTTGTGCCCGCACTTCGTGGGTATTCTTGAAAATGCCCGTGGTGCCGCAGTAAATGGCTCCCGCCAGATCATCGCCATATTTTGCCGAGTAGTCGCGCGCAATCATGGACCCCATCGAATGGCCGAACATGAAATACGGCAAATCGGGATATTTCTCGCAAACGATGTCGTGGAAGAGCTTCTCGTCCTCCATCATGGTGTGAGGACCAGCCTCGCCCCAATCGCCCCACGTGTCATTGAGAATGGCGGTCGCACCGTGGCCGACATGGTCATCGGCCGCAACGATGAAGCCTGCATCCATGAGTGCCACGATAAGGTGGAAATAGCGACGCGAATGCTCGCCGAAGCCATGCACCAGCTGCACGATGCCTTCTGGCTCGCACGCCGGAACGTAAATCCATCCGACAACTTGGTCACGTCCGTTCGATGATGGGAACTTCACTTCATGCAGCATGATGATCTCCTTTCGACGTTTGAATTGTGCAACGTTTCCGATGCTTTCGTTACAAGGCTAACGATACGTGGTCGCCGTCATGATGGCAACTATATTGTTCTCTTCGTCAGTAACGGTAATCGTATAGACTCCAATATGCCGGCCCGAACGATCTGCCACAGCGGTCGCCGTGAGCACATCACCCTTTGCGAGGGTCAAGAACTTGATATCGGATTCGATGGAAACCGTCGGCTTTTCGCCCACGTTGCAGGCAACCGCAAGTGCGAAGTCGGCCAGCGTGAAAACTGCGCCACCCATCACGTTGCCCATCGCATTGCGATGATCATCGGTTAGTTGCATGGTGCACACTGCATGGCCACGCGAAGCCTCCTGAATACGGCAGAGTGCGTTTGTTGCAAAGCGGTCAAGCGCGAAGAATTCGCGTATCTCCTCGATGGTTGCATCAGCAGCTAACTCGACCATGCTGGCCCTCCTTGTCTTTCGTCGTATGGGATGTCTAGCTTATCTCACTCCGTGGATCGCGTTGGCACGCATCGCCACCCTCACATGAAAAAGACACGCGACGTACTCGTGCGCGCCGCGTGTCTTTTATAAGCAGATGCCAATCAGGCGATTATTCGAGCTTCTCGACTTCGTCTGCATCCACTTCACGCGTAAGAGGATGCGCAGGAGCCGTTGGCGGTATCGTCGTGGAGGCGGCAACGATGCTTCCGTCGGCCTCACGAGCATCGAAATCGTAATCCTTGCCAGGCAGGATAGCGTTCATGATGATACCGACCAAGGAACCGATTGCCAAGCCAGAGAGCGAGATGACGATCGTGCCGAAGTCGAGCACGATTGCGCCTGCGGTGCTGTAGTTGATGCCGAGCGTCAGCACGAGGATCAGAGCGGCAACCAGAACGTTGCGGCTCTTCGTGAAGTCGACCTGATTCTCGATCAGGTTGCGAACGCCGACAGCGGAGATCATGCCGTACAGCACGAGTGAAACGCCACCGATGACGCAGGCCGGCATCGCACCGATGACCGCTGCGAATTTCGGGCAGAAGGAGAAGACGATTGCGAAGCAGGCTGCGATGCGCACGACGCGCGGATCGAAAACGCGGGTCAGAGCGAGCACGCCAGTGTTCTCACCGTAGGTCGTGTTCGCCGGAGCGCCGAACAGGGAGGCAACGATGGTGGCAAGACCATCGCCCAGAAGCGTGCGATGCAGACCAGGCTCGGCGATGAAGTTGCGCTCGCAGGTGGAGCTGATAGCGGAGATATCGCCAATGTGCTCGATCATCGTCGCGAACGCGATCGGCATGATGGTGATGACAGCGGTGATTGCCAGACCGCTATCGAAATTCGGACCGAACAGACCGAATACGGTGTTCTCCATCGCGACCGGCAGACCAACCCAAGCAGCGGACTCAACGCCCGAGAAGTCGACGAGACCGCAAATCGCCGCGACGATATAGGAGATGATGACACCCATGAGGATCGGGATGATCTTGATCATGCCCTTGCCCCAGATGTTGCAGATGATGATGACAATGACGGCCAAGATGGCGATGTACCAGTTCGTCTCGCAGTTCGCGATAGCGGAGCTCGCCAAGATCAGGCCGATGCAGATGACGATGGGGCCAGTGACCACGGGCGGGAAGAAGCGCATGACGCGATTGGCTCCGAAGCCCGCAAAGCAGCCCGAAAGCACCAGGTACAGCAAGCCTGCGCATGCAACGCCGAGGCATGCATACGGCAAGAGCGCCGCCTCGCCGTTCGGGGCGATGGCGAAGTAACCAGCGAGAAACGCGAACGAAGAACCGAGGAACGCGGGAACTTCCCTCTTAGATAAGAAATGGAACAACAATGTTCCAAGACCCGCGAAAAGCAATGTTGCTGAAACCGACAGTCCCGTAAGCACCGGAACCAGAATCGTCGCTCCGAACATCGCGAACATGTGCTGAAGACCCAGCACGACCATTTTCGGCACGCCAAGCTGCCGAGCATCGTATACCGCAGGCACCTGTTCTTGCGCAGCGGTAGTGGCGTTGTCTTTCGCCATCAGACCCTCCTCCAAGCCAATATGTTTTTAGATGTGGTAAGTACTCGGATGAGGCCCGAAATGAACGTTTAAACTGCGGCGAAGCACACTCGCGAAGCAATACCTTTTGTATTATGCCAGAACGCAGACACAATATGTTGCTACAAGGTAAAACTCTCGACGAAAAAGGGCCTTCTCGCGCCCGAATGGCGCGTGATTATTGCCGTCTGCGAGACATAGTATTACCACACTCGAGCACTCCACGAAAATGGCCCCGATAACGGGGCCATTCACATGCATCGCTCTGTTAAGCGCAACGTGTTATCTCTCCTCTTGCGCTGCGAAATCCGCCAAGATTATCCGTAGATGTCGGCGATGACGTCGTCCATGCCGCCGACCTCTTCGAGCGACTCGCGCAGCGGGATGCCGGTCTTCGGATCGATGCCCATATGCTTGAAGAACTCGTCGCCCATAGTCTCGACATCGATGGTTACACCCTTGAGCGGACCCTCTTCCAGAGGCGGCTTGCCGAGCATGCGATCGTCAAGGTACCAGTAATCGCGCAGATAGCCTTCGCGGATATTGAAGGCCTGGCGCATGAACCAGATGCGCTTACCTGCGAGCATGAACTCTTCAGGCGTAAGCTCGAATCCGCTCGCTGCATTGAGCAGCTGACGCTGGAAATCAGGTGGTAAACCGAAACCGCTGAAGTCGCAGTAGCCGCCGCAGTTGGACATTTCCTTGGCGCAGGCTCCAGCAGCATCATCGGCGCCCTTGTCGTCGTAGACATACTTGACTTCGGGTGGCTTGCGTCCGCTAGCAATGCCCAGACCGCCCTTCACATGACGCCCGGGTGACGGATCGTAAACGTAGATGCGACCCAGGGCAGGACCGAATCGGCTGTCGTGTTGCGCAAGCTCGATGCCATTCGCTGTTGCGAGCGCGTCATGACCGACACCGAAATGGTCAGCAGCGTAGCGCGATCCGTTCAGCAGCACGGCCCCAACGCCTTCACCGTGGACCATCTTCTCGGCGATCTTTACGATAGCTTCGGCATTACCCCAACCCAGATCAATGCCATCCAAATCATCAATCGTGAGCAAACCGCGCGTGTAGCACTCCATGGCCCACGCGATTGTGCCCGAACCCGAGATGGTATCGATACCGTACTCGTTGAAGAGATAGTTGACGGCATTGACCGCATCGGCATCTGTATTGAGGAGCATGCAGCCGAGGCCCGCCGTGGTTTCGTATTCCGGACGCCCGGTATCGTCCGATTTGTAACCATAGGCGTCGAATTCATATACAGCACCGCAACCAATGGGACAGGAATGACACGCATACTTCTTGCGACGATAGGTCGGATCCATCTTCTGCGCGCTGATAGCGTCGCGGTCTTCGGGAGCAACATCCTCAACCGAGCCGGCCCAGTTCTTCACGCCAGCGTCACCACGCCCGAGAGCATTCTCGTAATCGGCGCCGGTTCCGTATGCGCTGAACATATCGCAGGCAGGCTTGACCGGGCCTTCTTTCTGCCAAGTCATAACCTGCTTGTTGAGAGCCCTGAGCGTATCGGGGTCGGCCTTCTCAAGTTTGAAATTACCCGCGACGACGATACCCTTGAGCATCTTCGATCCCATGACCGCGCCGACGCCACCACGCCCAGCTGCACGATGCGTATCATTCATTACAGCAGCGATGTAACCTTTCATTTCGCCAGCTGGACCGATCCAGCAGCTGCCGAGCCGCTTCTCACCGATTTCCTCGGACGCAAAGGCTTCGCACTCGCTAATGGTTTTGCCCCAATACTTGGAAGCATCGCGAATTTCGCATGTGCCTTCCTTGAGGAACAAATAGACCGGTTTCTCGGCAACGCCTTTCACGAAAACGCCATCGAAGCCTGCACTGCGCAATGACGGACCGAACGTGCCGCCGGAGTTCGCATCATTCCAACCATCGTATACAGGCGACTTGCACACTACCATGTACCGACCGCCCATGAGCGCAGTCGTACCGTTCGTCGCTCCGCTGATAACCCCGAAAACGCTTTCCGGGGCGAATGCATCGGTATGC
>JAUNJT010000094.1 GCA_030533105.1 Eggerthellaceae bacterium | reverse complement strand
TCACCGATATGCGCGAGCGGGACGGAAACCGGATGGCCTAGATACACCTGCTGAACGCAGCTGTCGATCGCATCGCTGCTACACGCCGCAAGTTCTCCATTGGCATTCTCGAACGCATACTCGTCAGCAGCGGCCTTCCCCGCATCGCAAAGCCTCTCCGCGGCTTCCTTCGACAGCAGGCGGCCGGCATATGCGAGTTTACCCGCGGGAACCGCACGAAAGCCCTCGTACACCCCTTCGAGGGCCTCTGTGCCCTCGAGCAGCGGCTTCACCTCGACCGAGATGCCCGGATACCGGTATTGCCCGAAGCGGGCAAGCTCGATGTACGTCGTCGAGGTGTCCACATAGCGAAACGAGAAGGACTCGTAGTTCTCGTTATCGCGATACGACTCGAGGGCCCGATTCTCGCCGAGATTCGATTCGACATGCCGGTATAGCTTGTTGAAAGAACCTGCGGGAACATAGATTTCCGCCTTCGCGAAATCGAAGCATTTGCGCTCGTGCACGGCGCGGGGGATAAGCCCGCCGGCCAGGTATCCGAATCCGCATTCCGCGCAAGCATCTCCCAGCTCGCCGACGAGGGTTAACGCGCGGTCTGTATAGTCTCTCATCTCATGCAACCTAACAGTAAAAGCCTTTTTCGTTCAAGTCGAGCAAGATGATGCCGTCGCGGCACTTCAGTGCAGGCGCATACCATTTCGACGCGGCGACGTAGTCGCCCTTCTCGTAATGGAGGTCGCCGATGCGCTTCATGATCTCGTAGTCCGAACCATGCACGCACGTCTCGATAAGCGCATCGATTTCCTCATCGCCCATATCCTGTGCCGTCTGAACGGTCAACCACATGCGGGCACGCTCGACCTCGAGCTGCTGTTCGAGGCAATATTTGCCGCTCAACCGCCCAAGAAGATTCCCCACCGTATCGGCATCCTGCGCGATTTTCGCGTTCTTCAACGCGCAGATATCGTCGATGATGCCCCTGAACTCGGAATAGCATCTGGACTCTGGATACAGATCCACGAGCACGCCGCTATTCGTGAGCAGGTTGCGATGAAGCAGCGTGAGGAGCATGGTCTCGAGCACGTCATCCCGAAGCGCCGGCTTCTCATGGAACTTGCGGTAGCGCTGCGCGAACTGGATGTAGAAGTAATCCCGGAACGATTCATACAGGTCATTGACCCGCTCGACGTCAAAATGCCACGTTTGCCGCTCGAGTTCGTTCGCCATGGCCTGAAGCACGTCGCGCTTCTGCTTCGCGGCAAATTCGTGCATGTCGAGCTGCGCGAAGAACCGTTCGATATTGTCCTTCTTGTTCTCCTCCAGCAGCTGCCCCATGCGGTGCTTCCTGGCGATATCGGTTATCTCATCGATATGCTCCGTGTAGGGCTCATCGATCCGCACGATGTTGTCATGCGTTACCTGCTTCGTCTCAACGGGAACCATGTTCCAATTCACACCGTACTCGGTTTCGAACGCATATTGGATATTCTCGCGGAAGAACGGCAACGACTTCCCCTCGAAATCCCTCCGGACGATGTCCTCAGCCCATTTCTTGTGCACGACCTTATGGTCGAGGCCCCAGAAACCGCAGAGATAATCGCATTCGTCGTAATCGTAGGTGAGGTGCTCACGCTTTATCTCTGCAAGCACCGCTTCCTTTCCCTCGCGCTCGATGCGCTTTTTATACGTCCGGTACAAATCCGCATTGATAGTGTCTTTGCCCAGGCTCCACGAGCTGATGACGTAACGATCCGCCTGTAGCTCGCAGTACAGCCAGAGATACTTGTTGAAATCCTGCTGCAGCGCCGGGTCGTTCGGATACGGGTCGAGGACGAAGAGCTCGAGCATGAACGCAAGCGGGATGCCCGTGTCCATCCAACTGCGGATGACGAGCGTGGTGTTGGCATCCATGTACCGCGGAAGCGGATTCTGGTATTGGGGGTTGTTGTCCTCGGTAATCCAGATACGACCTTCGGGAAGCTCTTCTTTCAGCACGGTATCGAGCTTGTTCAAGTTCTCGCGCGTGATGAAAAGGTCGATGTCATCATCCCACGGGAGGAAACCCTTGTTCCTCTCCAGGCCGATAGCGCACCCGCCGCACAGCACATAGTCGATACCGTGTTTCTGGCAAATCCCGTCAAACTCCATCAAGAGATTGAGTAGAAATTCCTGTTGCTCGTTCATCTACTGCTCATCTCCCTCGATGCCATAAAGCTCTTGTACTTCAGACCATGCGGCGTCGATGCCCTCGGTGCGCGAATCGTAGCGCGTCGTCAGTTGATCGAATCGCCATACCGTCTGAAGCGCATCGTCCAGGTCTTCTTGCGAAACGCTGCCGATTTCTGCCACCTTGCCATACGGCAGGGAGTCGCTGTATACGCAATCGTAGCGATTCACCAGCGGATACACCCATTCCCCATCTTTGAAATACAGCGCCTTGCAATACTTTGCGAATTGGCGCGGCATGCGGACGTCGAAGCCGCAGAGCTTGAAAACCTCGCAGTCTTCGAGGAAACGCGCATCGAGGTTGCGGGCGTTATAGTCATCGTAGTCGATGAACACGCGATAGCTCGTCTCGTCAGCCTTCGGCTCGACGAGCTTCGCCATCTTCATGAAAGCGTTGCGGCCCTTTTCGGGCGAGACGGAATGCCGCATATGCTTGTTCATCCGGTCGAGTACGCGAAATACCGTCGGCTTATACCGCTCTTCGGCCATCATGCGGAATTCTCGCATGCTGATCATCGCTGCGCGCTCGTTCAACCGCAGTCCAATCGGCAGCTTCGCGTTCTTGCTCCGCAGCGGGACGAGCACGAGATGGACGCCATTTTCCTTGTACAATCCCGGATTAATGGTCTGCAGCATGGTCGTGGCCGTGTTGACATATCGCACGGTAAACGTCGGATACGCAGGGTTGGTGCCCCAATACTCCAGCGTGCGGTTTTCGGGTTTCGCACCTTCGATATAGTCGACGAACTTCACGATGTCGCTGGGCTTGAGATAGACCGTGCACTCGCCGAACACCTGCATCTTGCGGCGTTTCTTGATGCGCGGGAGCACTCCCCCGGCTATATACCTTATGCCGAGCTCGTTGCAGATGCCATCGAACTCCTGCAGCAACTCAAGCGCCCGGACCGTATACCCCGTAGCAACTTGGCCGTTCAGGAATCCGCGCGCAGTGAGGTCCTTTATCTGCATGCCATTCACATTGGCGCGGATAACCGGCAGATACATCCGATGGGCGTCGTGAATATCGCCCGACGCGTAGAACAGGTCGCCGATATACTTCTTGGACTCGTTGTCGCTCTTGCACGGCAGCGACTCGTACAGATGCACAATCTCATCGCGCGTGTGCGTGCGACCTTCGCGCACGAGGAGCCAGAGTTTCACCCGCTGCACCTCTGCCTGGCAGGCCAGGTCATCGCGCTTCAGGAGCTCGGAAAGGATTGCGCGCGCACCATCCTCATCCTCGTAGTACTTCAGAAGTTTCAGCTCGGAAAGCTGGTCGCACACCTGCAGCAGCTCTTCCGCCCCATCGGCGTCAGCATGCTGTTGCAACAACGACCGGGCCTTCGAGATCTGCCCGTCGTTTATCAGCGTGAGCGCCATGCATTGCAGCAGATCATCATTGAGCTCGACCGTGCGGCCGAACTTCATGAAACGCTTGTAGAACTGCATCTCGAAGTATTCTGAGAACGTCTCGAGGTATTCTCCCTGCTTCGCGCAATCGTAGTTCCATGCACGTTCGCCAAGCACCTGGGCTTTCGCCGAAAGGCACGCATGGCGAATGGGAAGGTACGAGACATCGAGGTCGTGGGTCAGGAATACACGCTCGCGGCGATCGACTTTGTTTTGGTAGAGCATGTCGGCATAGCCGGCATCAGAGAGGATCTTCTCGGCTTCATCCGCATGCGCGCTCCAGGGCATAGCCGTATTCTGTACGCCATCGTGCACCTGGCGCTGCGATACCGATGGCAGAAGGTCCCAATCCTCGTTGTAATTCCAGGTGAATCTGCGCATCGCCTCCGTGCCCACCGGGAACATGTGCCCTTCGAAGGGTATGCGGGTCTTATCGGTGAGCCATTCCTTTTTGAAGACAACCGGCCGATAGCTCCAACGCTGGCAAACGCAATCGCATTCTTCTTCGGGGTGGTCGAGCTTCGCGCAGACCTCTGCCATGACGGACTCGAGGCCTTCGTCCTCCACGCGTTTCAAGTATTCCTCTAAAAGCCCCCGGTCGAGCATACCCTCGGGCATGTCGATATTCGCAGAGGGAAAATACGGGTTCTGGAGCTCGGTGTAGAGCCAGAGGAACTTGTTGTGTTCGAGCCGTGCCGCTTCATCGTTCGGATACGGATCGGCGATGAACACCTCGAGATGATGGCAATTCGGCGAACCGTCGATCATCAGGCTGCGATGCAGGTCGGTAGTGTTGAGGCCGAAGAACTTCCCCAACGGATTATGAAACGTCGGCGTGTTGAATTCGGTGACCCAGGCATGATCCACGAGGCCCTCGGCGCGCATGGCCGCATCGAGCTTCTCAAATTGCTCGCGCGACACCAGGAGGTCCACATCATCATCCCAAGGGATGAATCCGCCATGACGAACCGCCCCCAACGCCGAACCGCCAATCAAAACGT
>JAUNJT010000042.1 GCA_030533105.1 Eggerthellaceae bacterium | reverse complement strand
ATCGTCTGCGTGTTCTGCACGGGCGCATATTGTTATACAATGTCGAGTACCTACAATGGGCAGCCACGCCCAGCCATCGTATTTGTAAAAGATGGCGAAGCACGCGTGGTAACCAGACGCGAAACCTATGAAGATCTGATGGCTCGCGATCTGTGAGCCCACAATAATAAAGAAATAACGCCAGATGCCGCTCGTGCGGCAAAAGCGCGAAACAGTTAAAGGAGACGAACATGGCAGTTAACATCGGTTTGGTTGGAACGGGCACCGTTGGCGGCGGTTGCATCGATATCTTCCTGGCACATCAGGAGGACTTCAAGAAGCATTACGGCATCGATATCGAGTTGAAGCGCGTATGCTCGCTCGATAGGTCTGAAGCAGATGCCCATGGCGTTGGCGATCGCTTCACCGACAACTTCAACGACATCATCAACGACCCCGAAATCGATATCGTAATCGAGCTCATCGGCGGCACCACATTCGCACGCACCGTCGTGACGAACGCCTTGAAAGCTGGCAAGCATGTCGTCACTGCCAATAAAGCACTCATGGCCACCTATGGCGAGGAAATCATGGATCTCGCAGAAGAGAACGGCCGTGAGATCATGTTCGAGGCCAGCGTCGGTGGCGGCATCCCCATCATCG
This sequence comes from Eggerthellaceae bacterium, assembly GCA_030533105.1. GTDB lineage: Bacteria > Actinomycetota > Coriobacteriia > Coriobacteriales > Eggerthellaceae > SIG42. The sequence goes on along the minus strand of JAUNJT010000042.1, from coordinate 13,083 downwards.
ATCCATTGAAGCATTCCCTCATTGCAAACGAGATCTCATCTGTCATGGGTATCGTGAACGGCACGACGAACTACATGCTGACCCGTATGGTCGAGACCGGCATGAGCTACGACGATGCCTTGAAGGAAGCCCAAGATCTAGGTTATGCCGAATTCGACCCCTCTGCAGACGTTGATGGCCATGATGCCGCTGCAAAAATCGCCATCTTGGCATCCATCGCATTCAACAGTCGCGTGACCATCGATGACGTTTACACCGAAGGCATCCGCAACCTCACGCCAACCGACATCGATGCAGCAGCCGACATGGGTTACGCCGTGAAGCTGTTGGCCATCGGCAATCGCACGGAAAACGGCATCGATGTGCGCGTGCATCCTACGATGATTCCAGCCAAGCATCAGCTAGCAAACGTGAACGGCGTCATGAACGCCATCTACGTCATCGGAGATGCCGTAGGCGAAACGATGTTCTTCGGAGCGGGCGCAGGTTCGGGTCCGGCTGCGAGTGCCGTTATGGGCGACGTACTGGAGATGGCGCGCCACATCCAAATGGGTATCGGCCCGCTGGTTGGCTGCACGTGCACTGATCACCTGCCCATCATGCCGATCGATGAAATCGAGACCAAGTACTACATCCGCTTCACAGTGAAGGATCGCCCAGGCGTCCTCGCAAGCGTGGCACGCGTGTTCGCCGACAATGGCGTCAGCCTATATTCGGTCGTGCAGCGCGGTCAGGCAGGCGCCGAGGAAGTCGATCTGTTGTACGTGACGCATGAGGCGAAAGAGAAGGCCATCCGCACGGCGCTCGCCTACATCCAAGAGCTGCCCGATGTGCTGCTGAAGGAGCCTTCGCTCATCCGCGTCGAGGACTAACGGAACGCTTGGTGCAAAACCCCACAAACCACACTGAGAAGCTCGATTCGCTCGAGTTCTTCGCGCCATGCCCGCAGGGTTTAAGCGCGCTTGCTGCTCAAGAGCTCCGCGCAATGCGCATCAAAGTGCGCCCTGTGCAGACAGGCGTGGGCTTTTTCGGAAGCATTGCTGACGCGTATCGGGTGTGCCTGTTTGCGCGAACCGTTTCGCGTGTGCTGCTCGTATTGGCGCGATTCGATGCCTCCGATGGCGATACGCTGTATCGAAACGCATGTGAAATACCGTGGGAAGAGCATGTCCCTCACGGTGCGACGATTGCAGTCAGCGCCACAGGAACCAATGATAATCTCAGAAACACTCAGTTCACGGCTTTGCGCCTGAAGGACGCCATCTGCGATCGCCTGCGTGAAACAACAGACGAGCGCCCCGATGTCAGCAGACACGATGCGGACCTGACGTTCACCGTTGCCCTGCGCGGCAATCGCGCCACTGTTTCGTTCAACCTGGCCGGTCAACCGCTTCATCAGCGCAACTATCGCCTTCACACCACAGGTGTCGCGGCTCCGCTAAAAGAGACTCTCGCGGCTGGCATGCTCTTGCTCGCCGATTGGCCACAACTTGCGAGAGAAGGTCAAACGTTCTTAGATCCGATGTGCGGAAGCGGCACGATCGCCATAGAAGCAGCGATGATTGCCGCAGACATCGCTCCAGGCCTTTTACGCACATCATGGGGTTTCACGGCATGGAAACAGCACGATGCCCTCGCATGGGAAGCGCTCGTGGACGAAGCGCACGCACGCCGCGATGCAGGGTTGAAGGCGATGCCGCCGATAATCGCGCAGGACATCGATCCTATCGCCCTCGATGCAGCACGCGAAAATGCCCGCGAAGCGCATCTGGATGATTTCATTACTTTCGCATGCATCGACGCGTGCACCATGCAAGCCGCACCTGCTTCTTCGGGTTTGATTGCAACCAATCCTCCGTATGGCGAGCGCCTGTTCGCGCAAGCGCAGCTGCCCGCTCTATACGCGGGCTTCTCCAGCACGTTGCGTAAACATTTTCAAGCATGGTCACTTGCCATCATCACACCCGATGAATCCATCGACAATTTGCTCGGACTCGCTCCAAACACTTCTGTTTCGGTATTCAACGGACCCATTCCGACCCAAGTGCGCCTGTACGATTGCGCGCAGACGCGCACATCAACACTTGCAACGATCACGGTCGGCGATGCCGAGCTTACCGTCTTCGATGGCAATAGCCAGCAATTCGCAAATCGTCTGAAACGACGTTTCACCCACCTTCGGAAATGGGCACGCCGAAACGATATTCATTGCTATCGGACATACGATGCCGATTTGCCAGACTATAACGTCGCCATCGATTTATATGAATGCTCGATGTCAACCGAAAACGTTGAGGAAGGCTCTTGGTTCGCCATCGTCTACGAATATGCCGCACCAAGCTCTATCGATCCGTTCCGCGCGCAGCAGCGCATATGCGATGTACTTGCAATCACACCATCCGTGCTGGGCATCGAAAGCTCGCATGTGTTCTTCAAGCAGCGCAAACGCACGGGCGGACAATATCGCGCCGATGAGCAACGGACTCGTTTCATCATCACGACCAAAGAGCATGGGTTGCACTTCGAGCTCAATTTATCCGATTACCTCGACACTGGTTTGTTCCTTGATCATCGGCTTGTTCGTGAGCTCATCCAAAAGCGTGTTGCGAGCATGATAGTCGAGAATCCCTCGTTCGCCGAACGCCATCCATTGCGTTTCTTAAACTTGTTCTGCTATACGGGTTCGGCTACCGTGCACGCTGCAGCTGGCGGCGCCCTGAAAACGACTAGCGTCGATCTCTCGCAAACATACCTCGCCTGTGCACAACGAAACATGCAGCTCAACGGTTTCACAGGCAAAACGCACCGATTCGAGCGCGCCGACTGCATGCAATGGATCAAGGAGGCACGGCGAGAAAAGCAGCGATGGGATCTTATCTTCGTCGACCCGCCCGCATTCTCGAACTCCAAGAAGATGGGCAAGCGAATCTTCGACATCCAACGCGACCACGTGGAGCTGCTCGTAGGTGTTTCCCGTTTACTCGCACGTGGCGGACAGGCGATCTTCTCATGTAATCTTCGTACTTTCAAACCGGATTATGAAGCTCTGGAGAAGCTCGGCGTAGAGCTTATCGACATCACCGAGCAGACCATCGATGAGGATTTTTCAAGGAATCAACGCATCCATCACTGCTTCATCCTTAACCGTATCGCTCGTAACGAGTAGCCTACGGTATGATAGATTCGTAGACAAAGACGACGTTAGGAGACTGCCATGGACTCCCAAGAGCCCGTCATCGAGACCATCGTTGCAACAGTTGCAGAAATCGACCCGAACGACCTCATCGTCGGCTATAACCCCGATGATGGCGATAATTCGGGCAGAAGCACGTTCGCGAAGGTCGTCGATGCAGGCACGGTAGCCAGCCACGTTGTCGCCTTGGGGGCCACGAAGGTCGCAGACGTTGCCGCTCCCGCCATCGCTAAGGGCGTTGAAATAGCGGCTCCCGTACTTGAGCGCGGAGCCAAGAAAACCGCGAAGGGCGCGGTTAAGCTGACGACGATCGGCTTGCAATCGCTTGGTAAAGGGCTCACTACCTTAGGCGGAAAGCTAAAAGGTCCAGATCAGATTGTCGAAGAGACTCAGTACGTCACTGTATGCGAACAAGCCACTTTGGATGAAGCGGAAGAACCTGCATTAGAGGGTGCTACCGAAGTCTTGATGCTTGAGGAAACAACCGAAGAGGCCGATACCGCTACAGAGACGCCTGCCCAAGAATGACAACTGCGATTACGACGATAACCACAACAACGACCGATGCAATCAGGCCCTTATAGAAGTTCTTCGACATGTGCCTGACATCGCCATAGGCAACGCGTTCCGAGAACACCCGCTCATCTACCGAAGGCGATGGCTCCGCGGAATCGGCTTCCCGCCCATCAACAGGTGACTGCATGGCTTTTTGGGCAGCATCTTCCTGTGCGGCTTTCGCTGCGCGCTTGGCCGCGACCTGCGCCTCGAAATCGGCAGCGAGGCTGGCACGCTTGCGCGCAGCCCCTTCGTCGTTCGAAAGGCCGAACTCTCCGAACTGTTGGTCGTCGTGCAGGCCTTCGATCATTACAGCACACGCACGCGAATGATATCGGAAATGGCATTAAGCGCGGCAATCGCTTCTTCGGACGCCTCGTTATCGAGATCGATGAGCGTATAGGCGTAATCTCCGCGAGCCTTATTCGTCAGGTTCGCGATGTTCTCGCCCGCATCGCCGAAGATCTTGGAAATCTGACCGATCATGTTCGGCACATTCGCATGCATGATCGCGATACGCGTGCCTTCCTGCGATTTCGGACCCATCGTGCAATTCGGATAGTTGACCGAGTTAACAATGTTGCCGTTCTCGATGTAATCCATGATCTGACGCGTTGCCATAATCGCGCAGTTGTCCTCGGCCTCGGCGGTCGATGCACCCAAATGCGGGAATACGAGCACGTTCTTCATCTTCATGACTTCGGGCGTTGCAAAGTCGGTGATGTACTTCGCCACACGGCCTTCCTCGAGCGCCTTTGCCATAGCTTCGGTATCGACAAGCGTGTCGCGCGAGAAGTTGAGGAACACGCAGCCAGGCTTCATGATGGAGCATGCGTGGGCGTCAACCATGCCCATCGTTGCCGGCATCGCGGGTACATGGATGGTCAAAAAGTCGCAGTTCTTGTAAATCTCATCGTAATTCGTCACATGATGGATGCGGCTCGAAAGCTGCCATGCACCATCAACGCTCATGTACGGATCGACGCCGTAAACGTCCATGCCCAAATCAACTGCGGCATTCGCTACGAGCGCACCGATGGCGCCTAAGCCGATGACGCCAAGCTTCTTGCCGATGATCTCCTTGCCTGCGAAAGCCTTCTTGGCCTTCTCGGCATCCTTGCCGATGGTTTCGCTTTGTGCATGTTCCTTAATCCACTCAACACCACCGATGATGTCGCGGCTTGCGAGGAACAACGAGCACAGCGTAAGCTCCTTGACCGCATTCGCGTTCGCACCGGGCGTATTGAAGACGACGATGCCCTGCTTGGCGCATTCGTCAAGCGGAATGTTGTTGACGCCGGCGCCTGCACGGGCGATGGCAAGCAGATTCTCGGAGAAATCCATGCTATGCATATCGGCGCTACGGACCAGGATGCCCGTCGCCTGGCTGGCATCATCGGTCAGCGCATAGGAATCGGTCAGCAGGTCGGTGCCGTAATGGGAGATATTGTTCAGGCAAAGAATGTTGTACATGGTAACTCCTTGGTAGTTCTTTCATTCTCGGTCGGAATGTGCGTTCTGGGTGCGTATTGTACTACCGAACATGCCAGGTTGCACCAGTTAATTTGCAACGACGCAGCTCGGACGGCTATTTGTGATATGGCTCTCGTCGGATGATCTTGAACGCGCGGTACAGCTGCTCGAGCAAAACGACGCGGGCGAGGTTGTGCGGCAAAGTGATGCGCCCAAATGAAACAGCCTCGTTGGCGCGTTTCTTGACAGCCTCCCCCACGCCATCCGACCCGCCGATAACGAACACGATCGAGCTTTGGCCGTTGATGCCAAGCGTCTCGATGCGGGATGCGAACTCTGGACTCGACAATTCCGTGCCCCCTATATCGAGAAGCACCGCGTATGAATCCTGCGGAATAGCCGCGCAAATCGCTTCGCCTTCGCGGGCAAGGACGCCATCGGTACCTCCCGCTTGCTGCGGATTGACATCGGGAATCTCACGCACCGTTACGCGCGCATACGGTTTCAGGCGCTTGAGGTATTCCTCGCATGCCTGCGTCCAGAATTTTTCCTTGAGCTTGCCGACCGCAAGAATCGTGATATTCATGCGCAGACACCTCGCATTCAGTGCGCCGAATCAGAAGACCGCGAAAGACGCCCTTCGCATCGAACTATGCGTAATCGGCGTAGTTGTAGCCGTTGAATTTCGACCAGTCAACGGGTGTGCGCGACTTCGTACCCGCGGAACTCTTGCCTTCCGAGCTTTCCGTACCTTCCGTATTCGGATTGCCCGCATTCGAGAGAATCGTACCCGTCTCATCGGTTTCAGAGGTTTCCGTAGGCGGCAAACCGTCGTTGATACGCGTCATCATGTTGACCCATTCGTCCTTGTACATGTACTCGTACCAACCCTCGTCGATGTAAAGCGACCCTGTTGGGGCAGTTACGGTATAGATATCGTTCGAGGCATCGATTCCGCGCATGACCTGAGCGTATCCGATGATATCGGACAGGCTGATATCCGTGGTCACATACTCCGAAAGCGTTGTGACGGTATCAGCGATAGTCAAGACATCGGACGAGAGCAGTTTCTGAACCACAGCGCTCAATACGGCACGCTGATTCGACGCGCGATACATGTCGCCCCTGCCATAGTCATCGTACGCATGACGCGACCGGCACATAATCAATGCCTGCCAGCCATTCAAGGTTTGCAAGCCTGCATCAAGATGACCACCTGCTTCGTCATCATTGATTTCGATGGGAACATTGACTTCGATGCCACCGAGCGCATCGACGACAGCTTCGAAGCCGTTGAGGTCGATTTCCGCATAGTGGGAAATCGGCACGCCGCACAGATTCGAAATCGCCTGGATCGTGCACTCCGGTCCGCCCACGACATAAGCCTCATTGAGTTTGTGATCTCCGTATTCGCCCAAATTGACGCGGATATCGCGCATCAGCGAGACGATGGTGACCTTCTTCGCCTGGGGATCGATACGAGCGAGCATCATGGTGTCGGTGCGGAATGAGCCACCGAAATCGGGATCGCCTTCGCGCCAATCGGATTTGTCGATGCCTAAAAGCACCATGTAGAAGGGGTCGTCCTTGTATTGCGTATCGACCAAAACGGCACGAACCTCGGAGCTAATGCCACGAGCGAGGTTCTCCGAGACCTCTTTCACGAACGCGATAGCTCTGCCGCCGAACGCAATGGCCAAGATGGCAAGTACGGCAACCACGCCGATGATGATCTTGACCTTCAGCGATTTCTTCTTCTTTGCACGCGTTGAGTATTGGTTTTCCGAGTTCTTGCGCGAATAGCGGGAGGCATCGGCTACCTGGATATCGTCATCGCGATCCTTTTTAGCACGTGACGGCTTCGATATCGGCAGATGGGACACAAGCGAATGGCCCGAAGACGAACGTGCCTTGCGCGTACTCTTGGGCTCTTCGTAATCTGCGTCGTTCTTACGGCTGCGCGAGCTCTGTCGTGAAAAACGGCTGTATCCGCTCGATTTGCTTCCGCGAGCGGATTTGGCACCCGCACCGGTCCCATACGAATCACGGCTATACGCTTGATAATCGTACGCGCTGTGCTCCGATGCGCGATCGCGACCATACGAGGAGCGATCATAATTGCGTGATGCATTTGAGGACGAATATCCGTAATCGTAATAGCCGCTATCGCGTGAAGCCCTCGTGTTCGAGCGACCGTAATCGCGAGATGTATACGAAGTCGAGCGGCCGTATTCGCGCGAGGTGCCTGAGGAAACCCCTTTGTAGTCTCGCGAGTAGCTTGATGACGAACGACCGTAATCGCTGGATGCATCCTGTGCAGAACTGCCGTAACTACGACGGGAACCGCTAGACGAGCTCGCAGAAGAAGCATCGTTGTCGCGATAGGGATTCGTAAACGTTGGACCGCTATAGTTATACGAGCTCGATGGCGTAGAATCAAAGGAAAGCCTTGAAGAAGAGGAGCCGCCATCGGAACGATACGAGCCCGATGAGCGATCATCGTCATAGCGGCGAGAACTTGCTGCATGGCGTCCGAAAGAGAGGCTTTCCTGCTCCTCCTGCGCAACGCGGTATCTAGGCACTGTGGTGTCGTTGTAAAGCGATGCGTTCGGTGAACCTATGCTGATAGGATTGTTGGAATAATTGATCTCTTCTTGCCTGCGTATTTCGCGTTCGTTGTACACGACGCGATTGCTCGACCGCCGTGAAACCGCACGTCTCCGACGGAGTTCATCCGAATAGCCCGAATCAAAATCAGAGCTATATGATGAATTCCGGTAAGACGAATAGCGGTTGTCGTCATTTCTTGGCATCTTTTTCATTTTGCCCGAGTAAACCCTTTAGCACAACATAGTGCCCGCTTTTCTACACATAATCCGACAAAGAAACCTCCTTTTTGCTGGTATTTCGGGTACGTGTATCAAAAACCGGCCTGGCAGATCATAGCTGCCAGGCCGGCTCGTTGGCTTTTCTTCTCGTTTTCCTTACTCGAGCAGATGGTCGAAATCGATTGCCTCCTCGATTCGGCAGGTGTACTCGCCTTCATCGTCGACATCGAAGAGCACATGGCTCTTATCATGAAGCTCACCCTTCACGATCAGTCCTGCGATGCGGTCGACGACCTCGCGTTGGATCAAACGCTTGAGCGGGCGCGCCCCGAATACCGGATCGTAGCCGTCGATGGCAAGATGCTCCCGCGCCGCAGGCGTCATGTCGAGCGTGATACGACGATCCTCCAGGCGCTTCCGAACATCCTTGAGCTGCAAATCCACAATCGGCTCGATGTCTGCGATACGCAACGCGTTGAACGTGATAACCTCATCGATACGGTTCAAGAACTCTGGCCTAAACGTAGTACGCAGCGCATCCTCGATCTGTTGCGAAAGCTCGGCAAGGCGTGCAGCTGCAACCTTCGGATCGTTCATCATGATGTCCTCGAAAGCCTCACCCATCGTAGAAGCCTTGTGGTCGGAGAACTCGCGAATCGACTGCGAGCCAACATTGCTCGTCATGATGATGATAGCGTTCTTGAAGCTCACAACACGCCCCTGCCCATCGGTCAGACGACCGTCGTCGAGCACCTGGAGCAGCACGTTGAACACGTCTGGATGCGCCTTCTCAATCTCATCAAGCAATATCACCGAGTACGGTTTACGACGAACTGCCTCAGTCAACTGACCACCTTCGTCGTATCCCACGTACCCCGGAGGAGCACCGATGAGACGCTGAACGCTGAACTTCTCCATGTATTCGGACATGTCGATACGCACCATCGCCCGTTCGGTATCGAACAGATACTCTGCCAACGCCTTCGCAAGCTCGGTCTTGCCAACGCCCGTCGGGCCGAGGAACAAGAAGCTGCCGATTGGCCTATTGGGGTCGGCAAGGCCAGCACGGCTGCGACGGATCGCACCGGCAACTGCCGAGACTGCCTCATCTTGGCCGATAACGCGTTCATGCAGTCGATCTTCCAAATCGGCAAGCTTCTCGAGTTCGCCTTGCATCATCTTCTGCACCGGGATGCCCGTCCACGCGCTGACAACCTCGGCGATTTCGTCATCGGTCACTTCCTCCTTGAGGATGGCGCCGTCTTGCTGCCGCAGGTTGAGCAGGTCTTCAGCATCTTTCAACTTGCGCTGCAGTTCAGGGATTCGCGCATAGCGGATCTCGGATGCCAGCGACAGATTGCCCTCACGCGTTGCACGTTCCTCCTCCAACTGCGCCATATCGAGCTCAGCCTTGAGGTTCTGGACGTTCTCGATGATGTCCTTCTCGTTCTGCCATTCGGCCTTGCGTGTATCAAGTGCGTCCTGTGCCGCCGCGATTTCCCCGCGCAGCACCTCGAGACGTTCGCGACTCGCTTCGTCAGACTCCTTCATGAGCGCTTGTTCTTCAATCTGCATCTGCGTGATGCGACGCGCGGCAGCATCGATTTCCTCTGGCATGGAGTCGATCTCTATGCGCAGGCGGCTGGCAGCCTCGTCCATCAGGTCGATGGCTTTGTCAGGCAGGAAACGATCCGAGATATAACGGTTCGACAACTCGGCCGCCGCAACGATAGCCGCGTCCGTGATGCGCACGCCGTGATGGATCTCGTACTTCTCCTTCAGGCCACGCAGAATCGCGATGGTATCCTCAACGGAAGGCTCGCCTACCACCACAGGTTGGAAACGTCGTTCGAGCGCCGCATCCTTTTCGACATACTTGCGGTACTCATCGAGCGTCGTCGCACCGATGGCATGCAGCTCGCCACGCGCAAGCGCGGGCTTAAGCATGTTGCCTGCATCGAGGGAACTGTCACCCGTGGTTCCAGCGCCGACGATGGTGTGCAGCTCGTCGATGAACAGGATGATGCGTCCTTGTGCGTCCTTCACCTCACGCAGAACGGCCTTCAAGCGATCCTCGAACTCGCCACGGTACTTCGCGCCTGCCATCATGGCGCCCAAATCGAGCGCGATGATATCGCGATCCTTGAGCGAATTCGGAACATCGCCTGCGACGATACGCTGCGCAAGCCCCTCGACGATCGCGGTTTTGCCTGTACCGGGTTCGCCGATAAGCACTGGATTGTTCTTGGTGCGGCGGCTCAGCACCTGGATGGTGCGACGGATCTCCTCAGAGCGGCCGATAACCGGGTCGAGCTTGCCCTCGCGCGCTTGCTGGGTCAGATTCTGACCGTATTGCTCGAGTGCCTCGAACTGGGTCTTCTCGACTTGGTCGGTTACACGCGTATCACCACGAAGCTCCTCGTAGGCAGCCTCGATGTTCTTCTGGGTTACACCAGCCGTCGCGAGTATGCGCCCCGCTGCACCTTTGTCTTGCGCGAGTGCGATGAGCAGATGCTCGCTTGTGGCATAGCTATCGCCGAGCTTCTCGGCGGTCTTGACCGCGGCATCGAGCACATTGAGCAACTCGATGCTCGGAGCACCGGCCATCATGGCCATCATGCCGCCGCTCGAGCTACTCACTTTAGGAGCACGCTCGATCTCGGTATTCACGTTATTTAGAATCGACCCGCTATCGGCGCCGATGCGCTTGATGATTGCCGACAGGTTGTTCTCGCCCGATGTCAACAGCGCCTTGAGCAGATGAATCGGCTCTGCTTGCGCCGCTTGCGCATCGGATGCGATGGAAAGCGCATTTTGCAGCGCCTCCTGGGCAGTCAATGCGAGTTTCTGTAAATTTCCCATATTCATAATTCAACTCTCCTTTCGAAGAATGAGAATCGTAACGCTTGTGCGCAGTGCGCCTACCGCCCTATGGCAGTCTGCGCGGTGCTAGCGCGGTCGTCGTCGCAAGCACGAGCGAGTTCACGCTCTCGCGCGTTTCGAGCTCGTGTACGCGGTCAGCTAGACGGCGCACCCGTTTATGCAGGCTGTCAAGCTCCTCATCACGCTCTTCAAGACGCCCCTGCAAATCGAGGATGCGAATGACGCCCGCGAGGTTGATGCCTTCGCTCGTCAGCTCATTGATCAACTCGAGGCGCTCGATATCGGCCTGCGAATACATGCGCGTGTTACCACTCGTGCGCTGCGGCGTGACAAGGCCCTTCTGCTCGTACGCACGCAAAGTTTGCGGATGGACGCCCGCGAGCTCTGCGGCAACGCTGATCATGTACAGCGGCTTGTTACGATCGTTCTTTACCATGGTCTCACGCTTCTTTCGTCTGCTTCTTTGTATGCTTCGAGTGCTTTCTTCTGTTTATCGTTCAGTGCCTTCGGAATGATCACATTCACAGTGATCTTCAAATCACCATTGCCCTCGCCTTTAATACGCGGGGCGCCCTTGCCCTTGATGGTCAGCACCTTGCCCGACTGCGTGCCTGCCGGCACCTTGACGCGCACCTTGCTGCCATCGGGAGCAGGAACGATGATGCTTGCACCAAGCGCTGCTTCGGCGATGGTCACCGGCACTGTGATCAGAACATCGGCTTTTTCACGCGAGAAGTACTGGTGCGGCTCGATCTTGGTCGTGATAAGCAAATCGCCCGCCGCTCCGCCATTGGTGCCGGGACGGCCTTTGCCGCGATACCGCAAGCGTCCACCATCCATAGCACCCGCTGGAACCTTGATGTCAAGCGTCTCGGATTCTTTCTTTCCAGGCACACGTACCGTTACGCGCTTCTCCACTCCCTTGAACGCCTCGTCGAAGCTTACGGACAACGTGACGTTCATGTCTTGACCCTTGCGTGGACGGTTCCCGCGCTGACCGAAACCCGTGCCCCAACCTTGTCCGTTGTTGATCTCCCAATTGCTTCCGAACGCACCTTCGCCGTTACGGATGCTCTCGAGGATGTCGGACCAGCTGCCGAATCCGCCGGAACCGCCGAAGAGGTCGTCCATGTTGATGGCTTGACCACCCCAGCCGCCGGGAATCTGGTTCTCGTTAGCAGTGCCGTACTGATCGTAGAGCTTACGCTTCCTCTCGTCGCTTAGGACCTCGTAGGCCTCGTTAATCTCCTTGAATTTCGCCTCGTCACCACCTGCATCGGGATGATGTTCACGTGCAAGCTTGCGGAAGGCCTTCTTTATCGTCTTCTCGTCGGCATCGCGCGAAACGCCCAGAATGCTGTAGTAATCAGGTGTTACACCAGGCATATGCGCTCCTCCTTCTGATAGCGAAGGCGGGATGCCACCCGCCTTCGTTGCTCGTTACTTCAACTTTCACTTACGCCTCAGGCTCTTCGGTCGGTCGCGTAGGACCTCCCGTAGTCACCGTCACCATGGCGGCTCTCAGGACCTTATCGCCCATGCGATATCCCTTCTGGTACACATCCGCGACCGTTTCTTCATACGCATCGGGGTTCGGCACCATGGCTACCGCTTGCTCTTGAAGTGCATCGAACGGCTCTCCTGCTCGGTCGATCACCTCGAGCCCTGAGCGCTTGAGCATGTCGAGCAGTTTGCTTTGTACTGCCTCGACACCTCCAAGCAGGCCCTCTTCGCCGTTTTCGCGTCCATATTTGATAGTGCGCTCGAAGTCGTCCAGCACGGGAAGCAGATCGGTGACCAGCTTCTCGGTCGCACGGACCTTCTCGGCTGCGCGCTGCTCGTTAGTACGCCGGCGATAGGTATCCCACTCTGCATGCAGGCGAAGGTACTTGTCCTGCCAATCCTTTGCCTCGGCTTGCGCGGCGGCAAGGATATCGGCCGCGCTGGTCGGCATCGCATCGATCTCGTCGATTTCGGCCTGCGTCGCGTCTTGCTCGGCAGGAGCCGCTGCATCCTGTGCAGCAGCTCCACCGTTTGCGTCTTCTTCGATGATCTCGGCTTCTACCGTTTCCGCAGCATCAGCCACGTCGTCATTTGCAGCAGATTCCAGAACATCATCCCATTTGATGTCTGACATCTCTGTTACTTCCC
>JAUNJT010000041.1 GCA_030533105.1 Eggerthellaceae bacterium | reverse complement strand
CGCATTGCAGATGGCATGTGATTATAACGGACGTCGCAGCGGGATGCCACGTCCACTAAGTGAATGCAGCTTATATTCACGAAACGGTTTACGGCATCCTTTTCTCGAAGCGGAACATGCCGCCCGGGAACTGTCCGTCCTCCTCATGGTCGGCAGCATCTGGATCGTTGGGATCTGGATGACGGCTATTGAAAAACTCGACGATGTGGAAGCCACAGCGATTCACGTAGAAATGGATGTTCCTCGTCTCGAAATAGGGCGTGACGAGACCCCAGACCTTCACCTCGGGATGCAGCTTCTCCACCGCGCACCAAGCTGCATAACCGATTCCCTTGCTGTGTATGCGGGGGCTGACGAACAATAGCTCGAGTTCGCCCTTTTCCCCTTCAATCTTCAATACCAGACCGCCGACCTTCTCGCCATCCAAAACGATACGATATGCATCACCTTCGTCGATGGCCGTTTCTATGGTCTCGCGCGAGATGATATGGCCGTCCTCTTCGAAATGGTCATCGCGCCGTCCGAATTCTTCCAAGGCACCGTAATCAAAGGCCTCTTGATTGTCGAGGATAAATTGATTCCTATCATCTTCACCCAACGGTACGAGTCTGATGTCTTGCCTCTCCAAAACCATGACTGCTCCTCACATCACCCGCGTTTTTCATAACAGTATTGTACGTTACATGCAGGGAAAAGGAGCACATGTTTGAATTGGTATCCATTCCATGCTTCATGCTTTAAAAATTGATTGGATGATTTCAATGGAACTACTGCTTAATTGAAAGGAGCCCATCATGATCAGAACGAACAGTGTCGAGCTGAACTCAATGCCCGCAATTGCCTATCGTCGAAAGTTTCCTGCGGGAGGCTCCGGAATCGTCATCGTAAGAAGCGATGCCTCCCAGCCGGGAATCGCCTCTATCAGCAAAACCTCTGGCGAGGCGATTATCGCTGCGAACACGCCTACCGACCTCTATCCGGCCGAGGCTTTTGCTGAGGCAATCGCGCTGACGGCTGGCATGCCGTACCGCAAGCAGGGCAAGCCGAAAACCCCCGAAACGAAAACCATAGCCGAGACAACCATCGATGAGACTGATGCCGAAGCCGTCCAGGCGGAGATCGAAGCTGAAGAGGTCATCGTCGATGGTGATGATTACCAAAAGATTGTCGACACCTACACTGACAAGACGGGCAAGCTCTTTTACGACCTCATTAACAAGGACCTCATCAAATTCGCGCATTCCAGTTCGGTTGTTCGCGAAATGCTCGATGCGGGCGATCTTGAGGAAGATATCCTCCTCTATGCTGTCGGAACCAAGTTCAGGTCCATCACCGGCGATGACAAACTGGATGATAATCAGGTGCTGAAAATCGTCGAATTGCTGGATGCGGTGAGCCCTAAACGCGTCTTCAAGGAGTTTGTCGGTGAAATCCGCTCATGGCTGAGCGCAAGCAAGGCAAATTAGACGTTCGTCGAATACGGTTAGAAAACATCTTCCAGCGCGAACAGGATGTAAATCCAACATGAGGAAAGGGCATCCTCGCGATGCCCTTTCTTTTTATCGGAAAACTACGACGGAGATTATTACTCCCACTCCACGGTTCCAGGAGGCTTTGGCGTCACGTCGTAAACGACGCGATTAACCCCAGGTACCTCAGCCACGATACGACTTGAAATCTTCCCGAGCACCTCGTACGGCAACTTCGCCCAATCTGCAGTCATGGCGTCAGTGCTCTCGACTGCGCGGACGATAACCGGCCGTGCGTACGTGCGCTCATCGCCCATGACGCCAACGCATTTGATATCGGGCAGCACGGCGAAATACTGCCAGCAACTATGCTCGCTATTGCGCTCCCCTGTCTTCTCGAACAGCAGCGCATTGTAAGTATCGAGCTCCTCGCGCACGATGGCATCTGCATTCTTCAAGATTTCGAGCTTCTCGGGTGTCACGTCGCCGATGATGCGGATGGCGAGACCCGGTCCTGGGAACGGCTGGCGCCACACGATGCGTTCTGGCAAGCCGAGCGCAGTACCGAGCGCACGTACCTCGTCTTTGAAGAAATGATCGAGCGGCTCTATGAGCTCGAAGCTCACGCCTTCGGGGAATGGAATCAGGTTGTGGTGGCTCTTGATGGTCGAGGCCTTCCCGCCTGTCTTGCGCGCGCCGCTTTCGATGATATCGGGATAAATCGTGCCCTGCGCCAAGTACTTCACCGGCCGGCCGTCTTCTGCAAGCTCTTGTGCGACTGCGAAGAACTCCTCCCAGAACTGGGTGCCGATAATCTTGCGTTTTGACTCGGGGTCGGTCACACCCTCCAACAGCTTCGCATAACGATCCTCGGCATGCACATGGACGAAATCGACGTCGAACTGCTTGGTGAAGACCTCCTCCACCTCTTCAGGTTCGTTCTTGCGAAGAAGCCCGTGGTTCACGAAAACGCATGTCAGCTGCTTGCCGATTGCACGGGCACACAGCGCGCCCACGACGCTTGAGTCAACACCACCCGAGAGGCCGAGGATTACACGATGCTCCCCCACCTGCGCGCGGATATCGTTCACCAGCTGATCGACCAAGCCCTCCATGCTCCATGATGCCTCGAGCCCGCACACGCCGAACAGGAAGTTCGAGAGCATCTGCGTGCCGTAAGTGGTATGCCGCACCTCAGGATGGAACTGCGTTGCGTACAGATTGCGCTCAGCGCACTCCATCGAAGCGACTGGGCACACCTCGGTGCTTGCCGTGATTTGGAAACCCTCTGGAACCATCGCAACCGAATCGCGGTGGCTCATCCACACCGTCTGTTCTTCTGGCGTACCATCGAGCAAGCGCGACGGTGCCACGCGGCTGATAGTTGCAGGACCGTACTCCCCCACATCGGTATGACCGACCATGCCACCGAGGATCTTCGCCATGATTTGCTGACCATAGCAAAAACCCAACACGGGCACGCCTAGCTCGAACACGGCAGGATCAATGCTCGGAGCATCGGGTGCATACACGCTCGCCGGTCCACCTGAAAGGATGATGGCGGATGGATTGGCCGCTGCCAACTCGGCAGCCGGCGTATCGCACGGGACGATTTCGGAATAGACGCCCAAGTCGCGTACGCGACGGGCGATAAGCTGGCCGTACTGGGCCCCGAAATCAAGGACGATAACTTTCTGCATACGTACAAACCCCCTGTGAGCAGGCTTTTCGACAAGCCGAGCTTATCGGCTTTCACCGTTATGCCACAGTTTACTTCTTACGTTTTTCTATCTTGTTAAACACAAGAGGAACGATGAACACCGCTACGATCATCAAGAGAAGCATCGCGCACAGCTTCGCCCAGTTATATGGCATGATAACCTTGAAGATCACGTCTCCACCCAAGTACACGGCCACGGAGATGATGATGCCCACAACCAAGCGGATTCCGATAGTGCGCTTGGTGAGATTATCGGTCGTAAAGGCAACCAGACGCCGCTCAAGCACCCATGCGATGGCAAGACCCGCAAAGATACCTGCCGCCTCGAAGCTACCCTTTTGCATCGTCTCAGGATCTACGAGCAGTGCACCGTTGACATAGTCGAGCGGGTAGGCCTTCAGATCGACGAACGCAACCGAAGCAGCGCAGATCACTATTACGATAACCATGACAGCGATATCTTTCTTGTGGCCAGGCTGCTTAGCATCGCAGCGATCCATCCACGAGAAGAAGACATTCGTGAGAGCAATCACGATAATTGCCAGCACCAAGCCAACGAGCACGTCCTGCGGCGTATGCACGCCAAGGAAGTTGCGCGAGAACATCATGAGCAGGATGAACAACACGCAGACTACCGTTACCCACTTGTGCTCCTTTCGCGCGAGCCACGCGAAGCTGCCGAGCGCCGAACCGGTGCCCGTGGTGTGCCCGCTTGGAAACGAGTAGCCCGCAGCCCCTTCGATTGAACCCTGAGCAGGAATAATCGATGCATCGCGAATCCATGGGCGATACACACACGCGATGTTCTTGAGCAGCTGGCTCACGAAATTGCAGGTGCCGAATGCCAAAAAAGCGAATTGACCCGCACGTTTATCGACACACCAATACACGATGAGCACAAGTACAACGAGCGCTGGACCGTCACCAACCTTCGATAGGTACTCGAAGATGGTCTCGATGAAGCCGGGAAGCGACTCGCGGAATTCCTGTAACGCAAGCAGAAAACTGATATCCATGGCTGAATCCCGCGTGACTTGTTACAGGTTGATCTCGACTTCCGAGATGGTCACATCCGCGAGCAGCGGGCGGACCTTCTCGAGCAGCTGGGTGACCTGCTCGGGGCAACGGCCGATGTAAAGCTTAGGATCGAGGATGGCGTCCATCTCGTCCTTCGACAGGCCGAACTCCTCGTTTTTCGCCAGACGCTCGAGCAGATCGCACTCCTCGCCATTCTTCATCTTCGCCGTGGCTTCCATGGAGCACGTGCGGATGATCTCGTGCAGCTCTTGGCGATTGCCGCCGCGCTTCACTGCCTCCATAAGCAGATTCTCAGTCGCGATGAACGGCAGGTACTCTTTAACCGTACGTTCGACGATCTTCTCGTTGACATGCAGGCCGTCGGTGACGTTTTGCGCAAGCCGCAGGATGGCGTCGGCGCACAAGAAGCCCTCAGGCAGCGAGATGCGCCTGTTCGCAGAGTCGTCAAGCGTGCGCTCGAGCCACTGCGTGGACGCCGTCATCGGAGCATTCATCGCGTCAGCCATCAGGTAACGCGAAAGCGAGCACATACGCTCGCAACGCATGGGATTGCGCTTATACGCCATGGCCGACGAGCCGATCTGGTTCTTTTCGAAGGGCTCCTCCACTTGACGGTCGTGCTGCAAGAGGCGGATGTCGTTACCCATGCGATAACAGCTCTGAGCGATGGAGGAGAGCGCGTTCAGGATGCGGCTATCCACCTTGCGCGGATAGGTCTGCCCGCATACATCGAAGCACTCCCTGAAACCGAACTCGGCCGCCAGCATGCGGTTCATCTCTTCGATCTTGGCGCTATCACCCTCGAACAGATCCATGAAGCTCGCCTCGGTACCCGTGGTGCCGCGGCAGCCTAGGAACTTGATGTTCTCGATGGCGAAATCGACTTCAATCAGGTCGGTGAGGAAATCCTGGATCCACAGGCTTGCGCGCTTGCCCACCGTCACGAGCTGTGCAGGTTGATAGTGCGTGTAGCCCAACGTGGGCATGTCCTTGTATTCATCCGCAAACTTCGAGAGGTTGCTCAGAACCGCCAGCAACTCCCCGCGCACATACAAAAGCGCGTCACGATACAACACGAGGTCGGCATTATCGGTCACATAGCAACTGGTGGCGCCCAGATGGATGATGCCGGCAGCCGAAGGAGCGACTTTGCCGTACGCGTACACGTGTGCCATTACATCGTGGCGCACTTCCTTCTCGCGCTTCGCGACAACGTCGTAATCGATGTCGGTGATGTGCTCCGCAAGCTCCTCCACCTGCGCTTCCGTAATCGGAAGTCCGAGCTTCATCTCAGCCTTGGCGAGCGCGACCCACAGCCTGCGCCACGTCTGATAACGCGTGTCGGATGAGAACAGGTTCAGCATGTACTCGGACGCGTAACGGGAAGAGAGGGGTGATTCATACCGATTCGACATTGTGATGCTCCTTAATCAACTCGTCGTTTGCGGGTCAAACGTAAGCGGCGCGGATAACCGCGCCGCATCGATTCGCGTGCTTATCTGAGAATGATGCTCTCGCGCTCGGGACCAACGGACACGTACGTGATCGGGCAACCGATGGCCTCCTCGATCATGAGCACGTAATCCTGTGCAGCCTTCGGGAGATCCTCCCACTGGCGCACACCCGAGATATCGCATTTCCAGCCATCGACGTACTCGATGACCGGCTTTGCGGCGTCGAGATCCATCGGGAAGGGGAAGTAATCGATTTGCTCGCCGTTGAGCTCGTAGCGCGTGCACACCGGGATTTTATCCATGTAGCTGAGCACATCGAGCTTCGTCAGGGCGATAGCCGTTGCGGCCTGCACCTCCACACCGTAGCGCGTTGCCACCAAATCGATCGGTCCCACGCGACGCGGACGACCGGTCTTCGCACCGTACTCGTGGCCTTCCGTGCGAAGCACCTCGGCCTCATCGCCGAACATCTCACACACGAAGGGTCCTTCGCCTACACACGTGGAATACGCCTTCACAACACCGACCACATCCGTCAACTTCAACGACGGCAGGCCTGCACCGATGGGCGCATAGGCCGCGATGGTGTTGGACGAGGTCGTGTACGGGATGATGCCGTAATCCAAGTCGCGCAGCGCGCCGAGCTGGGCTTCGAACAAAACGCTCTTGCCCTGCTGCTGCGCGTCACGCAGGAACGCGCCGGTATCGCAAACGAAGGGCTTGATCTTTTCGCAATAGTCGGAAAGCCATGCTTCCAAATCTTCCATCGTGCATGCAGGCGCACCGTACACCTGCGTTAAGGTGAGGTTCTTCCACTCCATGAGACCCGCAAGGTGTTCGCGAAGCTCATCCCCATAGAAGAGCTCGCCAGCAAGGATGGTCTTCTTCTGATACTTGTCGGAATAGAACGGCGCGATGCCTTGCTTGGTCGAACCGTATTGCTTATCGGCCAAGCGTGCCTCCTCCAGACCGTCGAGATCGCGATGCCACGGCAGAAGCAACGACGCGCGATCCGAGATCTTGAGATTGTCCGGCGTGATGGCAACGCCCTTCGCCGTCACATCCTGGATCTCGGTCCATAGATTCTCGGGGTCGAGCGCAACGCCGTTGCCGAGAATGTTGACGACACCGTCGCGGAAGATGCCCGATGGCAGCAGATGAAGCGCGAACTCGCCCTTTTCGTTGATGACCGTGTGGCCTGCGTTTCCGCCGCCCTGATAGCGAACCACGACATCGTAATCTTCGGTGAGCAGGTCGACCATTCGGCCCTTTCCCTCATCACCCCAGTTGATGCCTACGATAGCTGTGAACATGGTGTCAACTCCTTCTTCTTCAGGCTGCGAAAACGGATTACTCGAAGTCGCCGAACGTCTTGCCGCTGATCTGCTCGTAGGCCTCGATGTAGATCTTACTCGTCTGGTCGATGACCTCCTGCGGCAGACGCGGCGGCTCGCCCGTGAAGTCCCAGTTTGCGAGCAGCCAGTTGCGCACGAACTGCTTGTCGAGGCTTTCCTGCTCCTTGCCTTCCTCATAGGTGGCCATGGGCCAGAAGCGGCTGGAGTCGGGAGTCAACGCCTCGTCGGCGAGTATGATTGCGCCATCGAGCGTACCGAATTCGAACTTAGTATCAGCGATGATGATGCCGCGGTCGACCGCATGGTCACGTGCGCGCTCGTAAATCGCCAACGACAAATCGCGCAGCTGCGTGGCATCTGCCTCACCCACGAGCGCAGCGCATTCCTGGAAGTTCAGCGGCATGTCGTGCTCGCCGATTTCGGCTTTGCTCGTCGGCGTGAACAGCGGCTCGGGAAGACGCGAGGAATTGACCAATCCGTCCGGCAGCTCGATGCCGCAAATGGTCTGGCTGCGCTTGTATTCCTTGAAACCGCTGCCAGCCAGATAGCCGCGCACGATGCATTCCACGGGGAACATCGCGACCTTATGCACGAGCATGAAACGGCCGCGCAGATACTCGGCGTATGGCTGGAACTGCTCGGGCAGGTCGGCGACCTTGGCAGAAATCAGGTGGTTGGGCACCAAATCCTTCATCAGCTCGAACCAGAAGCACGAAAGCTGCGTCAGTACGACACCCTTATTGGGAATGATGTCAGGCAGGATATAGTCGAACGCAGAGATGCGATCGCTTGCCACGATGAGCAAAGAATCCCCTAAATCGTAGATATCGCGGACCTTACCTTGATAATCGGGCTTGATGGGCATTTCGCTGATGATTGCCGCCATGATGCTTCCTTTCTGGCCGTCTGCAAAAGAAGAAAGCGTCCATTCGAAGTGGGACTGCGGGAAGAGCGTCTCGCGTCGAATGACCGCCTTTGTTCTCCCTGTATATACAACCGCACAGAGGGCGTCCTGTCAATGTCGCAGTCGGTAAAGCTACGGGTGCTCTGCGCAAAGGGTCACGTTCGCAAGAGAGCGTATTGCCAGCGTGCTGCGTAGCTATCATGAGCTTCGGAAACTCATTACCTGCGCAGAAAAACCTGCGACCCGACTGAGCGGGCCGCAGGCGTAAAACCATGAAGTTGTGATTCGACGGTCAAACTTTAGACGCTCACTGCACCAGCGGCAACTGCAGCAGCGCCAGCAGCGGCATCACCGGCCTCTGGAGCCTCTTCGAAGCCTTCTGGTGGCTCAAAGCCCTCAGGAGGCTCGAACCCTTCGGGCGGCTCACCCTCGAAGCCTTCGGGAGGCATGCCACCTGGACCGCCGGGACCGCGATGACCATGATGACCCCTCGGACCACCGGGACCACCATGACGACCAGGTCCACCATGGAATCCACCACCCTCGGGCTTGTTCGCCTCCATGATCTCTTTGAACTCTGCCATCGTGAACTCATGATTGCACGATGGGCACGCAGTTACATCCGGACCGAACTCGATTTCCGCACCGCATGCAGGACATGCTACTGTGAGCTTCGGCATTTCTGGTTGTGGAGCCATATGCGATCCTTTCTCTTGGAGCTTCAGAGCATTTGCTCTCGTTCAACCACATTATCGCCGTATCTGAGGATAACGGCAACACCCGCCAAGTGCCGTTAACCCATGATTAACCTGCTGTTTCGTATGACCGATGCAAGAGAAAGCACGCCACCGGTTCGGAGACTATAAGGCGTGCCCACCCGACACTTTGATCACTTGCCCCGTGATCATCCTCGCCTGTTTGCTCGCGAGAAACACAATCGTGTTAGCGATGTCTTCGGGCTGGATCAACTTCCCCATCGGAATTAGCGGAAGAACGGCTTCCTCGAGCTCCTCATCAATCCATCCCGTTTGCGTGGGCCCTGGCGCCACGCTGTTCACCGTAATGCCATACTGCCCGACTTCCATCGCGACGCTGCGCGTCAGTGCCTCCAACGTCGCCTTGCTTGCCCCGTAGGTAATTTGCCCTGCGAACACTTGCGCGGAATCTGTGGAAAGGAACACGACCCTGCCGTAGTCCCCGCGGCGCTGCACGAATTCCCTTGTCATCAACAGGCTGCCCCGCACGTTAACGGCAAAGGTATCGTCAATCACGCTTTGTGTGATCAATTCAATCGTATCGATGCCGTCCATATCGCCATCTGCGGCGTTGTTGATAAGGACATCCACTCTGCCGAAACGCTCGATTGCGGCATCGAAAACCTCCTTAACCTGCGCCTCGTCTGAAATATCCTTCTCCAACACCAGATACCGAGCACCCAGCTCGCGAAGCTTCGCCTCAACCTCTGAAGCATCACCCGCATTAGCCTTGAAATAGCGGTCGACTCCGTTTGTTCCCGTCTTGGCTTCATCGAAATCGCGAGGAATCCTTTGGTACGCAATAACGACATTTGCCCCCTCTCGGGCGAAGGCAAGTGCTGTTGCCGCGCCTATGCCCTGTGGATTATTCGCACCCGTGATGATTGCAACCCTATCCTTTAGCCCATAATCCACCATGTTGACCTCCGCAAAACCCAACGAAACTTGTTTACAGCTCTTTTGTAAAGCAAATGATCCTGTTAGCTTCCTTAAATCCCATCGCCAAATGGAACCTTTGGCTGTCAACGTTTTCAAGTTCGCAATCACTCGCAAACTCCGTGCAGCCCTTCTCTTTAGCCCACTTCTCACATTCTGCCAGCAGCTCCGCGGCATATCCACGCTTACGGTATCCTTCTGACACAAATATGCCCTCTAGATATCCGATCGGAGAGCTGTTAGTGCCTTCCACATAATCATGCCGAAGTTGACATTGCGCGAACGCAATCGGTTCGTTGTCTTGGTACGTGAGAAAACAGGCCGTATCCTCTCTTTCCATCAAATCACGGAACTCTTCCGCCAACTCGTCGAGATCATTGCCGGCCCACATTTGGATTGCCAACGCTGCAAGTGCCTCAGCGTCTTCTGTATTGGCTCTTTTGATCATTTTCTGACTTTCTCATGTAGCGTGCCGCAGAGTATCCGGGCAAAGGCTCCTATTGCCGCGACATCTCTCGTGACAGAAGGACCACCGTCTCGACGTGTTTCGTATGTGGAAACATATCTACGGACTGGACGGCTTTCACCGCATAGCCGTGTTCTGAAAGAATCTGCAGGTCACGCACCTGCGTCTGCGGATTGCACGAGATGTAGACCACACGCGCAGGTGCGAGAGTCGCCAACGCATCGAGAAAATCGGGTGTTGAACCCGCACGTGGTGGATCCATGAAAACGAGATCGACCGCCTCGCCCTCTGCAGCCTGCTTAAGCATGAACTGCGTTGCATCGGCTGCTACGAACTGCGCGTTCTCGATGCCATTGTGGCGCGCATTCTGCCGCGCATCGGCAATGGCGGATTCGACCGAATCAACGCCGATGACCTGTGCACCACTGCGCTTGGCAGCCACAAGACCGATTGTGCCCGTACCGCAATACGCATCGATGATGGCGCGCGCATCGATAACGTCGGCAAGCTCCATGGCGGTTTCGTAGAGCACCTCGGTCTGTAAGGCATTCACTTGGTAAAACGACCGCGACGAGATGCGGAAACTCAACCCGCATAAAGTATCGAGAATGAACCCGGGCCCGTAGAGCACGCGCTCCCTGCTCCCGAGAATGACATTGGTTGCACTCGTGTTCACGTTCTGCACGATGGTGGTAATCGCTGGGCATCGCTTGACCAGCTCGCGGCAAAACGCCTTCGACGAATGGAATTCCTCCCCATTCGTCACGATGGTCACAAGCATCTCGCCCGAAGCGTGGCCAACACGAATGACCGCATGGCGTATGAAACCCTGTCCGGTATCTTCGTTGTAGGGTTGCATATCGTGTTTGAGCATGATAGAGCGGATTGCCTGAACCACCTGATTGGCCGCCTGGTTTTCCACGAGACATCCTTGCGTGTCGATAAGTTGATGCGAATGCAGCGCGTACATGCCCGTCAGGATGCCGCTTTGCGAACTGCGCGCACCCTTCGACGCGGCTTTGGAAGCACCTTTCGTGCGCTTCGCTGTCTGCACCTTGCGGCCATTCGGCGCAGGAGCGAATGGCGATACGACCTTGTTGCGATAGTAGTAGGGCTCATCCATACCCAATATCGGTCGGATAGCTTTAGCGGGTGCCAAATCGGCAAAGAGCTCCCGCACGAATGCGTCTTTTGTCACAAGCTGCTCAGCATAGGGCACATCGATGCACTGGCATGCTCCGCAACGCTTTGCTACCGGACAATCCTTCATAACGATGTGCTCACTCGCTCGCAGCTGATCGACGTTTCGGAATGCCGCTTTCGCAGGGAACGCCTGCCTGGCACTTCCCGCACCCGAAATACGGCGCAGCGCATGTGAGCTTGGTCTGCTCGAGAAACACCCAACATGGAATCTGCTGCTTGCCGCCCTCGACGCTGATCGCGTTTACCGGGCAATGCTTCGCACATGCACCGCAGCGGTTGCAATAGTCGTACAAGCCCTCGTATGGACGTTTCGTAAAAGCGAGCGGCGCATTGGTCACAACCGTTCCCACACGCCCTGAGATGCCCTTTTCGGTGA
This sequence comes from Eggerthellaceae bacterium, assembly GCA_030533105.1. Lineage (GTDB taxonomy): Bacteria > Actinomycetota > Coriobacteriia > Coriobacteriales > Eggerthellaceae > SIG42. Next base: position 2,094 of record JAUNJT010000041.1, on the reverse strand, counting down.
TGATGCCGCGCGAAAGCGAGAAGGTGCCGAGACCGCACACGTAGGCTACATGACGCTCCGACCAATTGCTGCGGAACGACTTTTCGAGGATGATCTGACCATCTTCATCGCGAATGTCATCGACCGCTTTGAACCGCGGGTCAAGCGATGGAATGACCGCCTTGAAACCGCGCTGCTCGAGCCAGTCCACGATAAACGTGCATGCTTCGAACACCACGCGTTGGCCATCGATGCGACCATGCAGCCACGCACCTGACGGAAAGCCATCGATTTCACGATTAGATGCCTTCACGACCTCGGAGAACGGCGCGAAGAACGAGATGACGCTCAGCGCATCGGGAAGCCATTCCGTTGGCAGCATGAATTGCGGACCCACCGCCTGCGGCTGCTTCTGCACCTCGAAAAGCGGGTCGGATGCATCGCCGAACGCAAACACGCAATCGTCGATGAGGCGCGCGCCATCGAGCCCGGTTTTAAGCACGGAGTCGACTGGCACGGCGTTCAAAGGCGACGTGCGCACGAACTCATTGACCGCATCCATCAGCTCTTCGGTAAAAACACTCCTGATAGCATCGGAAAGCCTCATTGGACCACAGCACATTGGTCTGCACGCTCCGTCCTTACGAGTTGGAAATAGCGGAAAACAGTTACGCGGTCCATCCTTGCATAGGATCGTTCATCGTCGCGTACATGTAGTCGCGACGATACTTATACGCCTCAACAGCAAGTATGATCAGCAGAACGAGCGAAATCAGACGACCGACGAACAGCGAGAAGACTGCCGCGACAATCGCCCAGATGAACACGGCCTGTATTTTCTCCGGCCTGTTCCATCTTGTGATGCCCAAGATTCCTGCAACAAGCGAGAACGCACCTGCAATCATGCATAAGAATGAGATGATGCCTGCGAGCACGAACATGACTATCGCGAAATCGTAAGCCGCACCCCTACTGACCTCGATACCACCGAATTCATCGATATCGATTCCAAGCGCTCTTAGTTCCTTTAGTTCAGAGGGAGATAAACCGAGATCGTCGATATCGATACGTCCTGAATAAATCGAATCCGAAGAATAAGTGTAATCGTCCGACATGGCGCTCACTGCCATCAACCCCATCAGTCCGCCGAGGACCAAAGTGGCAACAAGCGATAGAGCCGCAAGGATGGTGACCGCAATGCTCAATCCGCGGATGGTTCTTTCGGTTTCAGACATTTGGATGCCTTCCTTCCTTTTGCCCAGTGTTTTTCACACGCGTATTATATCGCGAATCGCGAACGAGTTCGGAAACCGCACGAATCGAACTAAAGCTGACGACGATAATCCTTGCTCGTACGACCACCACGCACGGCCTGAACGGCGATAACGATGACCAGAGCCGCATAGGCAATCGCCATCAATGCCACCACGTAGCTTACGGAAGGCCCCAAGATCAGATATGCAAGAATGCCAAGCGCCATGCCTGCATAGCACAGGCACACTGCAACAACGCAGGAGCGTGCAGGTGAGATCCCGCTAGCCATCAAATCGACGAGAATAAACGAAACGCCGTAAACGTTGAGCAGCGCAAATGATAGGAAATTGCACATGCGCACAATCAAGCGCGCATCGTTTCCCCAAAGGCCAGACATGAATGCGCCAATGAATACGATGCACGCTGCCACGACCAAGACAACGCGCATTGGTTGACGTTCGTCATGCCCTTGATATGAAATCGAAGTCGAAAAGCGCCCGACGATGAAAACGATCACAACGGCAATCAAATAGCTCATCGGCTTCGCGGCCGCAACGGATAATTCCATTTCCAATGTGTTCGACCAATACGCCGCGCCCGTCATGAAGAAACCCAAGACGAGAGCGCAGCCTGCTTCCATGGCATGCCATCTTCCCATATGGCTTGATGCGGAATACACGAATGACTCGAAGGATGTGAGCGCTGCTCGGACTTCCAGACGATTGCGAGTGGTGGATGAGCGCTTAAGAGCTTCCCTATCGCGATCCTTATCGCGCGTTGAAATGCCTTCGATAACCGCAGCGACACCTGCACATGCCGTGCACAATGCCAAGCCCATGCACATGGGAACGAAACCATTCA
>JAUNJT010000212.1 GCA_030533105.1 Eggerthellaceae bacterium | reverse complement strand
AGCTTAAGGAGCTGATTCGGGCTATCCCCGAAATGCCTGCTCGCTTCTAGGGACCAGGAGGGATCATCCCCCTGGTCCTTTTCTTTGCGACGATTCCTGCAGTGCGCAGGCGATTCCATGGTTCTTGTTAGCCGTTCACAACTTTTTCCATCAAATTGTTAGTTGTGACTTGCAAACGTAAGTTATCCAAAGTAAACTGCAAATGTTAATTATGGGTTACTTTAGAAAGGACCATCATGACTCTGGATGATATCGCGGTTGGCAAGTCCTGCACCGTGCAACGTCTCAACGACACAGGTGAGATACGCCGTCGCATCATGGACATGGGCATCACGAAGGGCACGGAGATCAGCGTGCTCAAGATCGCGCCCTTAGGCGACCCTATCGACATCTCGGTACGCGGATATCAGCTTTCGCTTAGACGATCGGATGCGAAGAACATAGAAGTAGCACCAGCCTAGCATTCCCTACCCCGGCTTCGCCCGGGGTTATCTATGCTCGGAAAAAAGTTACCTTGTTTTAACTATTATTCAGAAAGAGAGGTTACACGAATGGCAATAACGATTGCGCTGGTTGGCAACCCGAACTCAGGTAAAACCACCCTGTTCAACCAGCTCACCGGCAACCACCAATACGTGGGCAACTGGCCGGGCGTTACCGTGGAGCGAAAGACGGGCAAACTCAAAGGGCATACCGATATCGAGATCGTCGACTTGCCCGGCATCTATTCTCTGTCCCCCTATTCGAACGAAGAGATCATCGCCCGTGACTATTTGATCAAAGGCGCACCCGATGTCATCATCGACATCGTCGATGCGTCGAATCTCGAGCGCAACCTGTATCTGACGACTCAGCTCATGGAATTCGGCGTTCCCGTCGTCGTTGCGCTCAATCAGATGGACATCGTCAAGAAGCGCGGCTTCGAAATCGATTCCGACGCCCTTTCGAAGGAGCTCAACCTTCCCGTCGTCGAGATTTCCGCTCTTCGTGGCGATGGCATCGATGAAGTCGTCGCAGCCGCCAAGATTGCAGCGGATAAGGGCGCAAAGCCCACGCCAGCGCGTTTCTCCCCCGACTTGGAAGACCTTATCAAGCATCTCGAAGGCGACCTTCCCGAAGGCGTTGATGTGCAGCTGAAGCGCTACTATGCGCTGAAGTTCCTCGAGCGCGATGAGAAAGTGCTTTCCGAGGTCGGAAACATCACAGATTTGGACGATCACGTTCGCGCCGTCGAGGGGCGCTTCGGCGATCGCGCCGATGCGGTCATCTCCAACGAGCGCTACAACTACATCACCAGCTTCATCAAGAAGGTTCAGAAGAAGGACGAGCCCGAAAAGAGCACGACCTCGAAGGCGGACAAGATCCTTCTTAACCGCGTGCTCGCGTTGCCGATCTTCGTCGTGATCATCGCGCTCATCTACTACATCTCCATCTCGACGATCGGCGGCTATGCGACCGACTGGGCCAATGACGGCGTGTTCGGCGATGGCTGGTTCTTAGATCCGATCGC
>JAUNJT010000093.1 GCA_030533105.1 Eggerthellaceae bacterium | reverse complement strand
TCTGAGAGTCACCCATGATGTCAGACTGCTTCTCAATAAATGGTTTCTCGGTCGAACCAGGGGCTTCGCCTCCCTTATCGACGAGCGCAATCTCGATTGCTTCAAGACGATAGCCGTATCCCGCCGTACCTGCGCTCTCTCCGTTCTTCGCCCATCCGAGCCAGCCGAAATACTGCGCGTGCACGCGGTAGTACACATCGTAAAGGTCTGCCATCTCCCCGGTAAGGCGAACCCTCATGGCTTCGAGTCGCAGGACCTTCCCTGTCGTCCCGGCGATCTTGCCCGAACCGACATAGTCCTGCCAGCCGATGTTCTGCACATGCGCGGAGATTTGAATATCACCCGAGCAGTCGAACCCTAGAAGCGTTGCGTAAACGGCCTCAACCTGCAAACCCTCTCCCGTTGTACCGGCCATGCCTGGGCTTTCCACTGGATCCTGCCAGCCGATGTTCTCGACATGCGCGGCATATTCGAACAACGTAGGTCCTTGGATGAACGTCCTGTTCGTCGACCCAGGAGCCTCCCCGCCCTTTTCTACAAGGGCTATCTCAATGGCCTCTAGACGGAAAGCGAATCCCGCCGTACCCGCGCTCTCTCCGTTCTTCGCCCATCCGAGCCAGCCGAAATACTGAGCATGAACGCGGTAGTAGACATCGTAATAATCCGCTATCTCGCCGGTAAGACGCACTTTCAGGGCTTCAAGGCGCAAAGCCTCTCCTGTCGTTCCGGCGATCTCGCCCGAGCCGACAAAATCCTGCCAGCCGATATTCTGCACGTGCGTGGAGATTTGAAGGTCGCCCGCATAATCGGAACTATTCAGATTCGCCTTTAGGGCTTCCACGCGCAGGCCTTCACCCATGGTGCCTGCAGTGCCAGGGCTTTCCACTGGATTCTGCCAGCCGATATTCTGCACGTGCGCGGTATATTCAAGAGAGACACCTTTCTTGACGTACGGAGTCGCAGTCGAACCAGGCGCCTCCCCGCCCTTTTCTACAAGGACGATTTGCATCGCCTCAAGGCGAAAAGCGTATCCCTCAGTACCGGCCTTCTCACCGTTCTTCGCCCATCCGAGCCAACCGAAGTTCTGCGCATGCACCCGGTAGTACACATCGAAATGCTCTGCCATCTCATCGGTGAGACGAATCTTCATCGCCTCCAGCCTTAGACACTCGCCCGTTGTGCCCGCGAAACCATCTGGCCCAACATAATCCTGCCAGCCGATGTTCTGCACATGTGCGGCGATTTGGATGTCACCCGAATAGTCGAAGCCGTCCAAATGAGCTTCCAGCGCTTCAACTTGCAAGGCTTTCCCCGTGGTTCCCGCAATCTTCGGACTTCTCACCGCGGTCTGCCAACCGATATTCTCAACGTGTGCGGAATACTTAACAGTCGGTCCTCTTTTATCGAAGGGCATTTCAGTTGATCCAGGGGCTTCGCCACCCTTGTCGACGAGAACGACCTCCATAGCCTCGATACCGTATCCGTACCCCGAGCTACCGGCGGATTCTCCGTTCTTCGCCCATCCGAGCCAACCGATGTTGGAAACATGGGCGCGATAATACACGTCATAGTTATCTGCAGCGCTCCCCGTAAGCTGTATCTGAATCTGCTCGAGCGGTTTCCCCTGCCCAGTCGTTCCACTGGTTGCACCATTAGAAACCCAGCCTTGGTAGCCTTCGTCAACACCTGCTGAACGGTATTCGATACCACCTTGATTCGCCACTTCGTTTTGTAAGGCGATCTGGAAAGCTTCCATCTCGAAGCTCTTGCCTGTTGTTCCGGCAACCTTTCCGTCGTACACAGCGCTTTCCCAACCGAGATAAGCAACGTGCGCGGTCGCTTTCACTGAAGATTGCGCCTGGGCTTTCGAATCCTTCAAAAGCGAGTACTGGTTCGCAACGCCAGTTGCATCGGCAATGCCGAGCTCTTTGCGCGAGCTTTCGGATGCCAAGTACGTATCAGCGTCCGATGCGTTATCGATGAAGGCATGCTCGACGATGATGCCAGGAATACCGGCGAGCCTGCTTCTGTAAATCACCGTGTAGTAATCCGCCGTGCTGCCACCGTCATATGTGTCGCCACTTGTGCAGTCGCGCGTTTTCACCCCTCTGTTGTGAAGGCCAAGTTTGGTAAGCTGCGCTATGATTTTCTCACCCAGTTCATAACCCGCAACATGTGTTTCCTGGTACATGTATGAAGCGTAGTTGGGAACCCAAACCTCTGCACCGTATCCCGATCCCGTGCCTGTGGCATTGCAATGGACGCTGATGAACACATCGGCGCCATACCACACGGCCCAGTCGACACGATCCTGCAGACTTACGAAGGTATCGTCCTCGCGAGTCATATAGGTACTCACACCTGAGTACGTCAAAAGCTCATCACGGAAATGCGTTGCAATGGAGAGGTTGATGTCCTTCTCCAGCAGCCCGTTCCCAACTGCGCCCGAATCGTATCCGCCATGGCCTGGGTCGATAGCCACGATCAGGTAGTTCTCGCGAGCGGAACTGACTTGAGCATACGCAACCTCAGGCACGAACAGCGAACGGAAGAAGGCAACTATCGAATCGAGCGTCGCCTGGAATACGTTGGCCGTTTCGTTTGCGACATCTTGGCTGCTTTCCTCATTCCCCTCAAAAAGTCCTGCTTCTGAATCCTCGTAAAGCTCATCGCTTTCCTCTTGATCGGAAACGATTGATTCTCCCGCTTGACCCTTGATGGCGGCATCTGGATCGCTTAGGCTCAGAGCCTCTTCGACCGAAGCGCATGCCGTGAGGTTCCCATCGTCATCGATGGCGAGCACGGCCGCATCTTCCGATTCGGACACTTCGGCTGCTTTGCCAAGAGCTTGGGCCAACTCTTGCGTCACCACTTCGAAGGCATACGTGTTGCTCTTTTCCGAATCCTCTTTGAAAGAGACCGAAGAATATCCTTCGCTCTCGCTGCCCCAACGCAACGAGTCGATAACGTAGGAGGCGATATCGGAATCTGAAGGCTCAAACGCGAAAAGGACCGCACCCTGCGTCACCGCAGCACAAGAAAGGACGATATCCTCGGATGTTGAACTGCTTTTCAGGTAAAGCACGGCATCCTGGACAATGAGGCTTTCATCTGAAAAGCCCACGGCAATATATTGCACATCGCCCGAAGCAACAGCGGCGGCATCGACATATACGAAGGAAACCGTATCAGCGAGGGGAAGCACAATCGTCGGGACATCTTCCTGACTGGCTCCATCTTCCTCGATTCCCATTATGGAAGGCTCATCTAAAGAAGCGAGAGAATCCGACTTAGAATCGGCAATGCCTTGATCATCGAGCTTGTCTTCCATAGTTTGCCCGTCTGCTTCGGACGAACCGACTGAGGAAGCATCATCTGCCTCGATGGCCGAATATGTTTGTATCGCCTCAGAGTCCGTTTCGTCTGCTGTGTGCCTCTCATCTGCATAGGCGGGAACGCCCATCAAAGAGAAACTCAACACGAACGAAAGGAAGGCGGCGATTGTTTTTTCTCCCGTTTTCATACTTCAGCCTTCCGCATTTAAGCTTTGTTTTACTGAATCGAAGTCATTTGTGTGTAGAGTTCGACAGTATACATGGTACATGGAATGGTTTCTTGTGCGGAAAAGCGCACGAAAAAAACCGCAATGGCGCAGTTCTTGAGCATAATACGACCTGCTCAGCTCCATATATCGATGGGCCGGCGAATCGTGCCGGCCCATTTCGTCTTAAAGAATGTGATTGTAAAACGGTCTGATTGTTATCGGTTACGCGCCATCCCCAGATAGTACAAGAGCTGGATTATGCTGATGAGTGCTGCCGCCACATAGGTCAGAGCTGCTGCAGTGAGCACTTTCTTGCTGCCCTGCAGCACTTCGGCACTGGGAATCCAGCTGCTGTTGCAACCTGATTCGATGAAAGCGAGTCCGCGCTTTGAAGCATTGAATTCGACAGGAAGCGTCACGATCTGGAAAAGCACCGCGAACCCGAAGCATGCGAGCGCGGCGTAGACCAACCCCATCATGTCAAACATGAAACCGCAAACCAACAGGATGATCCAGAAGTTCGAGCTGAAGTTCGCAATGGGCACAATCGCCGTGCGAATCATCAACGGCGAATAGCCCGTTGCGTGCTGGATTGCATGACCGCACTCGTGGCACGCAACGGCAAGCGATGAAACATCGCTGCCCGTGTACACAGCCCGCGACAGATTCACCACGCGCGAGCGTGGATCGTAATGATCGCTCAAGGTGCCATCGACGCAATGTATCTCAACGTTTGCAAGTCCGTTGTCGTTAAGCATCTTGCGCGCGATTTGCGCACCCGTGGCCTGCAAGTTGATTCGCACTTTCGAATATTTGCTGTACATGCTTTGGATGTAGCCTTGCGTTCCCAAGCCAAGCGCTAGGGTGACGACTATCAAAACCAGATAAAAGATGCTTGAATCCATTACCATTGTCCATCCCTCTTCCATGTGCTTGCGTGCGTGCATCTCGCACATCCGCTTTTTCACACACCACTCTACCATTTCACCTGCACGTACGCGCACTTCCTGTGCGAAAAACACCAGTTTTCCTGCTTGCACATGGTTCTGTGCTCTATCATACGCATAGGCACATCGGCTGCATCTTTTATTAAGCAGGCTGGACTCTATACCGTATACGCTTTGGCAGCACCGAAACGTGCCTTACGAAAAGGAGCGACTATGCAATTCATCAAGACACCTGTAAAAGGCATGAGCGACA
>JAUNJT010000040.1 GCA_030533105.1 Eggerthellaceae bacterium | reverse complement strand
GATCCAAGTAAACCTTGCAGCCGAGCAACTGCTCGAGGTCTTCTCGAGCTTGGGTGCCGATTTTCTTTATGGCAGCACCCTTCTTGCCGATGATGATCCCCTTTTGGCTCTCACGCTCAACATACACGTTGGCGTAGATGTGCTCGATGTCTTTTGCCTCATCGTATTCCATCTCTTCAACCTGTACGCCAATGGCATGGGGTATCTCGTCCTCGAAATGAAGCAGGATCTTCTCGCGGATGAACTCGGCTATGATCACCTCGATCGGCTGATCGGTATCCATATCCTTCGGGAACCATGCGGGACCTTCAGGCAAGAAGAACACGACCTCCTCAAGGAAAGCATCGAGGTTGTATCCGCTAACTGATGAGCATGCGACTAAGGCATCCCATGCGCAAAGCTCCTCAGCGGCTTGCGCCTGGGCTGCGATTTGATCAGAGGTGGAAAGATCGGTTTTCGTGAGGACGCAGATGCGCTTTGCGCGGACATCCTTCAACTGGGAAGCGACCCACTCGTCTCCCCTGCCGATCGGTGCTGAAGAATCGATGAGCATGGCGACGACATCGACGTCCTCGAGCGCCTTGATAGCAGAAACGTTGAGCTGCTCTCCGAGGGCGTCATGCGGCTTGTGAAGGCCGGGTGTATCGACGAGTATCACTTGATAGTCATCAGTGGTGATGATGCCGCGGAAGCGATGACGCGTCGTTTGAGCGGTATCCGAAGTGATGGCGATCTTCTTGCCCACAAGGGCATTGAGAAGCGTCGACTTCCCCGCATTCGGACGTCCGATAAGCGTTACGAAACCAGACTTATACCCTTCCTTGAATGCAGGGTACTGGCTGTTGTTCGCGAAATACTCGTCCAAATCCATAAGGCTGCTCCGATATCCGTCCAGGCCTACATCAAAGAAATGAGCCTGAGAAACGCCGGGATGTATATGATGCAGGCCACCACGAGCGAGCCTATCGCGCAGATAAGCACCGCGCCTGCGGAACAATCCTTCGCCCGTTTGGCAAGCTCGTGATATTCGGGGGAAACCAGATCGACGAGCGCCTCAAGAGCCGTGTTGAGCACCTCGAGCGAGAACACGAGGCAGATGCAAAAGATTATGGCAAGCCACGATGCCGCATCGACGCGAAGTGCGAAACCTAAGATGACCGCGGCGATGGCGAAGAAGAGATGGATGCGCATATTGCGTTCAAAGAATGCGTTTCTCACACCTTGCCACGCGCACGAGAAAGAGCGCGTTAGCGGCTGCCCTTTTTCAGGCTTACGATCTTTTTGCTCTGCGTTGCTCAACGGATAAACTCCATCTGGAACCATTCGCTTAACAGCTCTTTCTCACGAGCCTCCATGACTTCGGCCTCTTCATCGGTCATGTGGTCGTAGCCGCACAGATGCAAGAGCCCATGCGTGAGGAGAAGCGAGAGTTCCTGGATGAACGTGTTGCCGTACTCGGCGCATTGCGCCTCGGCGACATCCGGTGCGATGATGATATCCCCCAACTCATATACGGTTTCGCATTCGATGTTGACATCGGCAAAGCCCGCATCGTCTTCTGCGCCGTCGCACTCGAATGAAAGCACGTCCGTAGGGCCGGCGATGCCGCGGTACGACTCATTGAGTTCTGCGATGCGATCATTATCGACGAAGCTTATCGACACCTCGGTGTTCTCCGGGCATTCCTCATGTTCGAGAACGAATTCAGCAAGCTCTCCAAGGGAAAGCTTTGCAAGCTCATCTTCGCGATACTCATAGTTGAATTGGATATCCATACGTGCCTTTCGGTTGATTGAGAATCTATTGCATCATTACGCTCATAGTACCACGCAAGACCCGCGTTCGATGCGCGCACGCACCATGGAGCCTAAGGGAACCTTCTTGCTTACGCGGACCTCATGATAGCTCTCTGTAAGTCCTCGCCCAGCTCGTTCGACGACGACAAGCTCCTCGTCTCCGATACGGCTCTCCGCATCCTCTTTTCGCAACTCGTCCGAAAGAGCACGCAAAGACGTGCTTCTGATGCGTTTCGCTTCCGGATCGATCTGGTCGGGACGGATGGCAGCTGGCGTACCTTTGCGTCGCGAATACGGGAATACGTGTATCTTCGAGAACCTGCACGCGCGAGCAAGCTCGAGCGTCTCCTTAAAATCCTGGTCCGTTTCTCCAGGGAAGCCGACGATGATGTCGGTTGAGATCGAGATCTTGGGAACGCGCTCATAGAGCCTGCGTATAAGATCGAGATACGCATCGGCATCATAGGGTCGCGCCATTTCGGAAAGGACCTTCGATGAGCCGGATTGGACCGGGATATGAAGATGACGGCAAACACGGCCATTAGATGATGCCAGAAGCTCGATGAACGCATCGTCGATGTCGCACGGCTCGATGCTCGATAGCCTAAGTCGCATCGCAGGTATCCCCTTTTCGTCAACCGCATCGGTTGCTTTAAGCACCTCAAAAACGAGATCGGTGATACCCATACCGCCATCGTTATACGACCCCAAGTTGATTCCTGCGAATACGAGCTCGCGGACGCCAGCTCCCATATACCGGATCGCCTCATCTATGACTGAAGAAGAAGGCTTACTCCAGACCTTCCCCCGTGCCGTATGGACGATGCAGTATGTGCACGCGTTGGCGCAGCCGTCTTGAACCTTGATGCCGACACGGGTACGGAAGCGCTCCCCTACGCGAAGGGCATCGCAAGCTTCGATTTCATTTGCAGGAAGCATCTCCTCGATATAGGTTTCGAGGTCTTGCTTCGATACGATGACGATCCTCGGATCGATGGAGGCGAGTTCATCAGGGTCGATAGCGGCAGCGCAACCCGCCACGACGATTCTCGCATCATCATTAGAGCGTAGGGCCTGGCGGATGGCCTTACGCGTCTTCTTCTGGGCCTCTCCCGTTACCGTACACGTATTGACGACGATGACATCCGCATCCTTCTCGCTATCAGCGATCCACTCGCAACGCTGAGCGCGTGCAAGGAGCGAATCGGATTCGACGCGGTTCACCTTGCAACCGAGATTGGATACGTAAAGGCCTCCCATCAGCGGATTCCGCCTAATTGACCGAGTTCGTACAGCGCAAGCGCTGGGGCGACGATGCCAGCGGTTTCGGTACGGAGGATACTCGATCCCAAGCTAATGACATGAGATGACTCATGTAAGGCAAGCAAAGCGTCGATCTCTTCACGCTCTAAGCCTCCTTCGGGACCGATGACGATGAGCAGAGGCGCATCTTCGGTGAAGCTAACCGGGTCCGTATTCGATAGAGCATCACGGAGCGTCTGCGTGAAGTCTGCCTCTTCCCAACATATCAGGATGCATTTCGCATCTTTCGCCCACACTGCGAGCTTCGAAGTATCCATTATCGGAAGCATGGAGGGAATGCTTCGTTGACCGGACTGCATCGCTGCGCTTTTCAGAATCGCCTGCCAACGCTCACGTTTCGATTGCTCCTTCGAAGCGGCGATCTTCACGACGCAGCGTTTCGAGGCAAACGGGATGAACGCCGATACGCCAAGCTCGGTGGCATGGCGGATGACGAGTTCGAATCGATCGGCTTTCGCAAGTCCTTGCGCAAGGACGACATAAGGACGCGCTTCATCATTATCGGCATGCGCGGAGATGCTCACGATGGGAAGCTTTCCTTCGTATCCAACGATTGCGCACTCGAAATAGTCGCCGTGCGCATCGATGACTGCGATATGCTCGTCAGCTTTGAGCCTGAGTACGGAGACGTGCTTTATATCGTCATCGGACAGGCGGAGCAAAAACGCCTCCCCGATCTCATCGGAAAGAACCTGCTCTTCAAGGAAAAACCGTGGCAGAGACACATGTACTCCTAAATGAAGACGTCACGGAGCTTTTGGAGGGGCGAACGGGGCGCCGCGACCTCCTCGCCCATATCCTCGGCAAGCTGCTCGAGCAATTCACGTTGATGCTTGGTTACCTTCTTCGGGACTAAGACGTTGATATGAACAAGCATGTCGCCTCGATTCGAAGAGCGGAGTTTCGGCATACCGAAGCCCTTGGCCTTGACGACCTGCTCGTTCTGGCATCCTACAGGAATGCGGACCTTGACCTTCTCGTCAGGCAAGATGCCATCGACCTCGATCTCGGCACCCAAGGTTGCTTGAATGATCGAGATGTTCGCGCGTGCATGCAAATGATCCCCATCGCGTTCGAAGAACTCATGTGGCAAAACACGGCAGGTGACGATCAGATCGCCCGAGCGCGCACCGTTCATGCCAGCCTCGCCGAAGCCCGAAACCCGCAATTGCTGGCCATCGCGGATGCCTGCGGGAATATCCACGGAAACGCGTTGGCGATCCGGAACGCGACCTTGACCCTCGCACTCGGGGCATGGATTCTCGATGCTTCTGCCCGTGCCGTGGCAGGTTTGGCACGTGCTTGCAGCTTGCATGTCGCCTAGGAAGGTATGCTGTACCGAGATGACGCGACCAGTGCCGTTGCATGTCGGGCAAGTAACTTCCTTGCCGCCTTCGCCTAGACCCGTTCCATCGCAATCCGAGCATGGTGCGAGCCTGTCATATACGACTTCCTTCTTGACGCCCAGTGCGGCCTCTTGGAGGGTGATGCGGATGCCGATGCCCATATCACGACCGTCGCGGCGAACGCTTGCGCTTGCAGCCGCACCGCCGAAGAACGAGCTGAAGATATCGCCCATGCCGCCGAACATGTCATCGAAATCGACATACCCGCCATAAGGCGAGCCACCAGCGGCACCGGGAATCGTGCCGAAGCGATCGTATTGCATGCGCTTATTCGGATCCGAGAGAACGTCATACGCCTCGTTAAGCTCCTTGAAGCGCTCCTCCGCATCGGGAGCCTTATTCACATCGGGGTGCAATTCGCGTGCCTTACGGCGAAAAGCCTTCTTTATCTCGTCGTCAGAAGCGCCTTTCGTGACACCGAGCACCTCGTACAAATCCTGCGCCATGCTGTTATGTTCCTTCTTTCATCAAACCCGCCTTCTTATTGTTTCGTCAAAGGACGGGCATTCGAATCAAGTTTAAATACTTACAATTCCTCAAGCACCGAGCTCGCCACACGGACGGCGTTGATGACCTTCGAATAATCCATACGCGTCGGGCCGATGACGGCGATGATTCCCGCAGAGGGTCCGCGACCATACTGGCTTGCGACGACGGAAGCTCCCGACAAACCCAAAGCCGCATTCTCGCGTCCGATGCGCACGAGCGGATCCTCGTCGGTAACGGCAACTTCATCGAAGAGCTCCATGAGTATCGCATCGTCCTCGAGCACTTGGATGATGGGCATGAAGGCCTGAGAGTTCGAAAACTCCGGTTTGCTGAGTAAGGAAGTCAAACCGATGCGGCGCGAATGCGAGAGGCCCGATTCACGAAGGCATGCCGAAACACCATCGAGGATAGCGCGAATCGAGGGATTCGAAAGGGCCGGGATGGTGGATTTTGCAAGATCGGATTCTGCTTCCTGGATGGTGCGGCCCAGATACGTATCATTCAAGAAGTTCTGGATGCGCGCCAAATCGTCCGAATGGATGGGCTCATCAAGGATGATGTGATGGTTGAACACCTGCCCATCCTCGGTGACGAGGACGACAAGAGCATGATACGGCGTGAGAGACACAAGCGAGATCTGCTTGATGGATAGCGAGAGAACCGAAGGCGCCACGACGATGCTCATGCAATCAGTCAGGCGCGCAAGCGCGACGGAAGTCTGCTTGACGAGGCTATCGATCTCGCTTGCGTACTGACGCATCTGCTCGATCTCGGTTTCGAAGCTTTCCTGATCGATGGATGATTCCGTCTCAAGCAAATGATCTACGAATGCCCTGTATCCGAAATCGGTCGGGACGCGGCCCGCAGATGTATGCGGTTGAGAGATGTACCCGTCGTCCTCCAAAACGGAAAGCTCGTTTCGAATCGTAGCGGAGCTTACACCGAGCTGGTAATTCTCGGTCAAAGTCCTGGAACCCACGGGGAGTGCACGTGCAACATATTCCTCTATGAGAGCTGCCAAAACACGCTGTCGCCTATCCGATAGCACGTCATGCCTCCTTCATGTGACGCGATACACGATTGCAGCGACCATTTTAGCAGCCTCGAAGCGCGAGTGCTAAACAAGTGGCATTTCTCTACGCAAGCGGCACATTATGCGAATGTGCAATCATTGTAAGGAGGCATCAGGGAGCGAGATCGTAAATGCGGCCGTATAGCTCGTTTCCGCACAGCCAGCCCTTGTGCGTAGGACGGTATCTCCCCTCCTCGTGGATGGCAAGACCGTCTTCGCACAATTCATCGAGCGTTTGCGGCAGTTTAGGAAGATATGCTGAAGCATCTTGAATGCTCTTTTCAGATACGCCCTTTGCCAAGCGCATGCCAAGCATGATGTCCTCTGCAAGCATTTGGCACTTGGAAAGATCATCGAGCACGATGCCGTCGCGTATGCGCCCACGACGCTCATCGTTTTGCGTCATAGTCGTTGCAGAGCGACCTAAGCCAAGATACGGGACGCCGGTCCAGTACGCGATATTATGGATACTCTCATAACCGGGCACCGCATAGTTTGCGACCTCATAGCGCGAAAACCCCGATTGCGTCAGGATGCGCTCCGCGCATTCCATATGCAGGGCCTGCTCATCTTCGTCAGGTTCGGGGAATTCGCCAGCTAAAACCATGTTATTCAACAGCGTATGCGGTTCGATGGTCAAAGGATACATGCTCACGTGCTTGACGCCGAGCGATACCGCAGTATTCAGGCTGTCCTCTAACGAGGCGATGCTTTGCCCGGGAATCCCGCACATCAGATCTATGCTGACATTCTCGAAACGCTGCTTCGCGCACGCAAAAGCGCTTTTCGCATCGGATGAGGAATGCGCCCGACCCAAGATCTTAAGTACCGCATCATCGAAACTCTGAACGCCGATGGAAAGCCGATTGACCCCGAGTGCCCAGATGTCCTTGATGAGAGACTCGTTGATGCTTTCCGGGTTCGCCTCCATCGTGAACTCGCGTACGTTCTCAAGACGAACGGATACCGAGATCGTATACAGAAGCTTCGTCAACCGGGAGCTTCCTATGAAACTCGGCGTTCCACCGCCGATGTAGATCGTCTCGATCTGCGCAAGCTCGCCCTCTTTTGCATTACGGCGGATCTCCATGCACATCTCATCGATGTACTCATCGATGGCGGGATTGTCTTGCGAGCTTGCCGACGAGTCGAAATCGCAGTAGAAGCAGCGCTTCACGCAAAACGGGATATGCAGATACAAAGCCTTATAGGGATCGTGCATCGATTTCCTCCTCAAGCTTTCCGAACACGGTATCGAAGTCCTCAACCGTATCGCATTCATCGAGTTCGCGACGCACAGCCGAGGCGCCAGGCAGTCCTGCCATGTACCACATGGCATGTTTCCGCATGCGCACGATATGCGTTCCTTCTCGCTCGGAAAGAAGATGCGCATGACGCTTTGCCATGGCTATCCGCTCATTCGCACTCAAAGATAAAGGAACATCCTCGCCACGCAAAGCAGCTTTGATTTGCGTGAAGATCCAGGGGTTTCCGCGAGCAGCGCGTGCGACCATCACGGCATCGCATGATGTCTGCTCTACCATCGACACCGCATCATGTGCGTTTTTGATATCGCCATTGCCGATAACGGGGATCTCGAGCGCTTCCTTGACGCGTTTGATGCATCCCCAATCAGCGTTCCCGTGATACATCTGCGCAGCGAATCGTCCATGGACGGCGACGGCTCTTGCTCCCGCCTCCTGCATCCTCAGCCCGAATTCGACCGCACACTCCTGACCTTCTAAAACCCCGCGTCTGAATTTGACGGTCACGGGATGATCTATGGCACGCGAGACGGACCTCACGATATCGGATGCCGTATCAGGGGCTTTCATCAAAGCGGAGCCCTCGCCCTTCTTGATGATCTTACGGACGGGACAACCCATGTTGATATCGATATATGCCAGACGATCCGCCAGTTCCTCCTCGACGCGTGCCGCCTCGCGGGCAAGCACATCGGGAACGTGGCCGAACAGCTGAACCGCAACGTATTTTTCATTGGGTGCCAAATCAAGCAAACGGAAAGTTCGCTCGTTTTCGTAGGCAAGGCCTTGCGCGGAGATCATCTCGGTATAGGTGAGGTCGGCTCCCGCTTCAAGGCACAGATAACGAAACACCTCATCCCCCACACCTGCCATGGGACCTAAGATGACTTGATGGTTTCGAAAGAATTCGTACACTTAGCCGTCGACCTTCAAAAGTGCCATGAATGCTTCTTGGGGAACCTCGACGTTGCCGATAGCCTTCATGCGCTTTTTGCCTTCGCGCTGCTTCTCGAGAAGCTTACGTTTACGGCTGATGTCACCGCCATAGCATTTGGCCAAAACATCCTTACGCTTCGCCTTCACGGTCGTACGGGCTAGCACTCGGTTGCCGATGGCAGCCTGGATGGGCACCTCGAAGAGCTGGCGCGGGATGATCTCCTTCAGCTTGATGGCAAGCTGATTACCGCGCTCATACGCCTTATCCTTATGCACGATGAAGGACAGCGCATCGACGGGCTTGCCGGAAAGGAGGATATCGAGTTTCACGAGATCGGCATACCGGTATTCATTGAACTCGTAGTCGAGGCTCGCATACCCCTTCGTCGACGATTTGAGCCTGTCGAAATAATCCATGATGAGCTCGGAAAGCGGGATGTCCCAGAGCATCTCAACGGTTGTCGGAGATAGGTAGTTCATGCCTACGAACGAACCTCGACGAGCGATGGTTAGATCCATGACGGCACCCACGTAATCGGGCGGAACGAGGATCTTCGCCTTCAGGTACGGTTCCTCGATATGATCGATCTCAGCTGGATCGGGCATCTCTTGGGGAGAATGGACGGAAACCATCGTCCCATTGCGCTTGAAGATGTGATACTCGACCGAGGGAGCCGTTGCCAAAAGATCGAGATTGAATTCACGCTCGAGGCGTTCCTTGATGACCTCCATGTGCAAAAGACCCAAGAACCCGACGCGGAAACCGAATCCGAGCGCATGGGATTTCTCAGGTTCCCACACAAGCGCGGGGTCGTTGAGCGAAAGCTTCTCGAGCGCCTCTTTAAGCGGTTCGTACTGATCGCCATCTATCGGGAACAGGCCTGTGAACACCATGGGCTTGACCTCACGATATCCCGGCAATGGCTCGACGTTTTGCGCGTCGGCCGATGTGATGGTATCGCCTACTTTCACCTGGCTGACGTCTTTGAGTCCGGTGACGAGATATCCGACTTCACCGACGCCGAGTTCGCTTGAAGCCACCTCGTTCGGACGGCGCGTACCCACTTCCTCCACTAACGCGATCGTTCCCGTAGCAAGCATGCGGATGCGCTCGCCTTTATGTATCGAGCCGTCGACGATGCGGATCAGGGCGACGACACCGCGATACGGATCGAAATACGAGTCGAAGATCAAGGCTTTCAGGGGACCTGCTTCATTGCCTTCCGGGGCGGGAATCGCGTATACGATCGCCTCTAAGAGCTCATGTATCCCCTCACCGGTCTTTCCAGATGCGAGCACGGCGTCATCGGCTGGAAGCGCGAGCGCCTCTTCGATGTCCTCACGTGTCCGCTCGGGATCAGATGCGGGAAGATCGATCTTGTTGATAAGCGGTATCACCTCAAGGTTCGCGTTCATGGCGAGCATGGCATTCGCAACGGTCTGCGCTTCGACGCCTTGCGTGGAATCCACGACGAGCACTGCTCCCTCGCATGCGGCGAGGCTACGCGAAACCTCGTAGGTGAAGTCGACATGGCCCGGCGTATCGATCAGGTTGAAGCAATAGGTCTCGCCATCATCTGCCGTATAGTCGACGCGAACCGCCTGGCTTTTGATGGTGATGCCGCGCTCGCGCTCGATGTCCATGGAGTCGAGCAACTGCTCCTTCATGTCGCGGGCGGCAACGGTACCGGTAAGCTCGAGGATGCGATCGGAAATGGTCGATTTACCATGATCGATATGCGCGATGATGGAGAAGTTCCTGATATGTTCGCGATCGATGTTCATGATGGAATAACTCGAATCGACCTTTCTTAAATACCGGTGATGCACGCCTTTGCCATTGTAGCGCGCTTTGGGCCATGCATACGACAAAAGGCCCCGCAAAGGAGCCTTTCACCGTCTTGACATGCGGACAGACCCGCTGGTGTTTTTCGTAGGTGCGAGTATAGCACACCCTGCGCTATGCGCAAAGAAGCCTGATTACTCGGCAGCTTCCTCTGCAGCAGCCTTAGCAGCCTCTTCGGCTTCCTTAGCCTTGCGCTTCGCGGCAGCAGCCTCGTCCTTCAAGGTCTTTGCGCGATTGATAGCCTTCTGCTCGCTCCTCTCGGCCATTGCCTGCTTGCGGGCGGCACGAGCGTCAGCCTTCTTCGTACCCTTCTTCGGCTCCTTCTTCGGGGCGGGAACGTAAGCATCGCGGATCTCGTCGGTGACGACCGTGTTCGCGAGCTTCATGATGCCGCTCTTGCGATTCGCAGCCTGGTTCTTGTGGATGATGCCCTTGGAAGCAGCGCGGTCCAGAAGACGGCATGCCTTCAGAGCTGCTGCGTACGCCTCTTCGCCGTTCTCAGCAGCGACAGCATCCTTGACGCGACGGGTAGCGGTCTTCAGCTCAGACTTGACCATACGGTTGCGCAGACGAGACTTCTCGTTGGTGATGTTGCGCTTCTTTTGGCTCTTGATGTTCGCCATGTTGTTTCCTCCAAATCGTTATAAGGACTGTTCTTTTTGTTTCAACGAAGCATAAGAAAAGGCGCCTTATGTGGCGCCTTCCAGGACAGTTGAACAAGCGAAAAGTGCACAGCATGCACGCATGCGAAGCTATGCGCTTGAGCAAGGCGGGATTTTCCTGCTCGAACCTTTCGGTTGTCCAGCTGATGCCCCTATTAAGCAGCCACGTCTGCGGGCGGAATACATTCCGAATGCATCGCTGAATCAGCGATTGGAGATTGTAGCAGATATTATCGGCGCAGGGCAAACAATTATTTTGAAACGACACCCAATAACCAACGAACGAAGGTGGCACGAGGCGGAGAGCCGCTCTTCATGGCCTTTTCGGTATCGCAGGAAGCCATAAGGGCGTTCCGTAATTCCTCGCCCGTATAGTTATGCGAATAGCGGACATGATCTCGTACGCGCCACGAAGGCAAATGAAGCGTATCTGCAAGGGATTGGGCAGCCCCACGCTCCTCTAAAGCCTTCGCGCACATGAGCTCGCGGATACGGGTCGTGCACTGATTGAGCAAGGTGTATTCGGACACCGAATCGAGACGGCCAAGCACATCCATGCACGCCTTCACGTCACGCCGAGAAAGCGCATCCGATAAATCCCACGGTTTCGCTTCAGCGCGCCTCTCGACAAGCTGCTCAACGATCCGCTCATCGATAGAACCGCCCTCTATGTGCGCTAATGCGAGCTTCTGGACCTCGGCATCGAGGGCAACCGTATTCTCGCCGACCAGCTCGATGAGTTTCTGAGCCGCAGCGTATGAAAGAGCCACTCCATGCTGCTTTCCCATGGCAACGACGGTTCTGGGGAGCTCGGCGCGTTTTAGAGGAGAGCAATCGATGATCGCATTCTTCCCAAGCGCATCGACGGCCTTGTACAACCGAGAGCTTTTCGCAAGCTTCGTTGCGACCAATGCGAGCACGGTCGTAGGAGCTGGATCAGATAGATAAGCGATGATCTGCTCGCTGTCGGCTTTCTTGAGCGCATCGGCATCGGTTACGACGACAAGGCGGATATCGCTTAAAAACGGCAGCGTATTGCATGCTCCGACGATTTCCGCACCCGAGGCGCTCGCGCCCGTAAATGTATCGGAGTTGAACGATAGGTCGCCGAGCTTCTCGACGCGAGCGCGCAGCCGTTTTAAGACGGCTTGGCGCTTAAGCTCGTCCTCGCCATTGATAAGGTATGCGCTCAGCAATGCATTTTTGTCTTCGGAAGCTGTCATACGCTTATTCTACCCGACAGGAGAAACGATGAGCGCGGAAACGGTAACTACTTCGAACGCTTATATGAAGGGCAAATGTATCGATGGGATTCCGCAGATGCGACGAGCTCGTCGACCCATTGATCTATCGGGAATGCGCTCTCCGCTTCCACAACATCGCTGATCTTCGCGTGCGTTTCCGGGCTTCTTGGCATGAACAAGGTGCAGCAATCGGGAGCATCCATAGAAGAGATCTCGAAGGTGCCGAGCTCTTGCGCCATGGAGATGATCTCAAGCTTGTCGGTACCGATAAGAGGCCTGAACACGGGAAGGGATACGGCATCTTCAACGGCACGGATGTTGTCGAGCGTTTGCGAGGCAACCTGGCCTAAGCTCTCCCCGGTGACGAGCGCTTTGGCACCCTCGATGCGCGCTAAGCGCTCTGCGACCCGAAACATCAATCGGCGATACAGGATGATGCGTAACGCGGGCGGAGCGGTCAAGGCGATTTCACGCTGATAGTCGCCTAACGGCACGACATAGACCCTCGCGACGCACCCGCTTTTCTCCAAGACATGGGCGATATCGTCGACGAGATACTCGCTGGTATCCGCCGTTTGCGGACGACCCGAGAAATGCACGCCCACGCATTCCGCGCCTCGACGCGCGATGCGCCACAAGGCGACGGGAGAATCGATACCAGATGAAAGCAGGCACACCACCCTGCCTGAGCTTCCTACGGGCAATCCACCGATGCCGGTGACGCTCGCAGCGTACACGTAGCAGGCGTTTTGCACGACCTCCACGCCTACCGTGGCATCGGGTTCCTTCATCTTCACACCAAGTTCGGGGTACGCGTCGCAGAGCACCGCACCGATCACACGGTTCATCTCCATGGAGTCTGTCGCGAAATCGGTATGGTTGCGGCGCGCAGACACCTTGAACGTCTTCACATCAGAAACATCGCATGCATCGCGCAAAGCCCATATGGCGGCCTCGCCCATCGTCTCAATCTCGCGTTCGCATTTGTACCCGCACGAAACGCGCGCAACACCGGGGACAACGCGAGCACGCTCGACAAGCGCAAGCGCCGTTGCGTAATCGGTCCCCTCTTTCAAGAAAATGCAGAGGCGACCGGAGATGCGATGTATGGTTACGATGGGAAAATCTTTCAGGAGCGCTTCGAGATTGCGCAATAGGCGCATCTCGAAGACAGCTCGGTTATGGCCCTTAAGGCCGATTTCGTGATAATGAATCAGGCAGATCCGCTGGAAAGGGGCATTATTCTCGTCCATGCCGGCCTCCCAGGATATGGCTTAGTGATGCTTGATGTCGATGGAATCGGAATCGACGCCGACTTCCTGACGGGCGATTTCGGAGAAGGCGATGGAAAGCGGCTTCTTATCAGCAGCTTTGGCGATCTCAACAGCCGTCTGCAGCTGGATGGCGCGGTCACGCTGGCCGCGCATCATATCGCTGATGTCATGCGCGCGCTTAGCGGCAACGGTGCACAATAAGAAACGGTCATTGTCGGTCTGCTCAAGCAGCGTGTCGATCTTCGGTTCGATGATACTCATGTAAAAACTTCCTTATTCGCTTGTGGCTTGCGCGTTGACATATGCGACCAATTCGGCACGCGCGAGCTCCAAATCGTCATTTACCAACCTATAATCATACTCCATCTTTCGCGAAAGCTCCAGTTTTGCGACTTCAAGTCGGCGGGCGATATCTTCTTCGCTTTCGGTGCCGCGTGCGATAAGCCGTGCTCTGAGCTCTTCCATGGAGGGCGGCTCGATGAAGACCAAGTGCGCCTCAGGCATCTTCTCGCGGATCTGGAATGCCCCTTGCGTCTCGATCTCCAAGATAACCTGCTTGCCCGCCGCGATCTTCTCCTCAACGGTCGAACGCGGTGTGCCGTAGTAATTCCTGTTGTACTCC
>JAUNJT010000092.1 GCA_030533105.1 Eggerthellaceae bacterium | reverse complement strand
TGAAGGACAGAAGGCACAAATTAACGATGGAGATAACAACATGAACAAGCAGAGAAAGCCTCTCAATCGCAGCATAACCATAGGGTGCATTATCTTCATAATTGCCCTTTGCGTTCTGCTGAGCATAGCCAATCTTTCACTCTATAAAAGCTATGTATACGATGATTATCGCGGATATATCAGCGACATCCTCGATTACACCATCTCTCACATCGACGGCGACGATCTGAAAGTTTGCATTGATACGGGGAAAGAAAGCGCCAAGTATAAGGAAACGCTTCTCTTCATGGACAATCTGATGGATCACTTCGAGGACATCCACTATTTCTACGCGGTGCTGCCCCTCAACGCAAACGATACCGGGAATGTCATGAGCGTTCTTTCGGCTGAGCGTTATTACGACCGATACGTGGAAACTGAAGGGAATCTCTATCTTGGCTGGATTTCTGATGATGAGTATGATTCGGAGACCGCTTCCCAATTGCTCGACATCATGAAAGGCGATAAAATCACTTACTTCGAAGAAAAGACGGAATGGGGCACGGATTACACGGGTGCGTTGCCCATCAGAGACTCCTCTGGCAACAGCATCGCGATACTCGCAGTCGATATTGACATTTCCTTTCTTAAAGGCATGATTTCTCGATATGCCACGGTCAATATCTGTATCATTTCTCTGGCGGGCGTGATCTTTATCGGACTGTTCATCCTATGGTCAATAAGAAATATCACGCGGCCCATCAAGAAGCTGGAGCAGAGTGCCGTAGGCTTTGTTGACCGCAGCCATGGCCAAAGAGATATCAGCGCCCTAAGTTTTGACGCGCCTGAGATGGACACTAACAATGAAATCAAATCCCTCTCCGATGCGGTCGTCAGGATGACCGAAGACATGCGTGATTATGTATCCGACATCATCAGCGCCGAGCAGCATGCGGCGGATATGCAGGCGCTCGCAAAACGGGACGCGCTTACGGGCATCAGAAACAAGACCGCCTATGATGATGAAATAAAGCGCATTGCCCGCATAATCGAGAACGGTGAGACAAAAGTCGGGATTGCTGTTGTGGATCTGAATTTCCTGAAGCCCACTAACGACACCTACGGTCATGACAAGGGGAACCTGGCTATCATTAAGCTGTGTAAAATCGTCTGCTCTGTCTTTGAGCATTCACCCGTATTTCGCATTGGCGGAGACGAATTTGCCGTCATACTGCTCGATCATGACTACGATCACTGCGATGAACTGGTAAAACGTTTTAACGCCCAGGTAGAGCGTCTCAGCGAAGATGAGACCCTGCAGCCCTGGGAGCGGGTTTCCGCGGCCATAGGCGTTGCTTTGCTTGAAGGTCCGGCTGATAATCCCGATAGCTTGTTTAAGCGAGCAGATCACATGATGTACGACCGAAAAAAGGCGATGAAAGCGATGAATCATACTATGAGAACAAGAACACCCTGAAGACAGATAGACTCTGACAGAAAAACGCTTCGCCGTCAATGGTATGGGACAGGATACAAAGGAGAATTCACATGGAAAAGTATCAATTCAGCGATATGGAGCGCGCCGTTCTGGAAAAGCTGCCGTCGCCGCTTGCCGTGTATCAATTCGTCGACAGGCATATTTTCGTGCTGGCGTTGTCGGACGGCTACCGAAAAATGTTCGGTTTTGATGACATTACGGAGGCATACCGCATATTGGACCAGGATGTCTTCTACAATGTCCATCCCGACGATGTGGCGAGGATGTCGGAGGCGGCCCGCCGTTTCATTTCCGCGGATGTCCCATATGAAGTTATATTTCGGGCAAGGAAACACGGCGAACAGGACTATCGCATCGCCCATGGGCGTGGGGATCACATATTTACGCAAACGGGCGTACGCCTGGCCTATGTGTGGTTCACGGACGAGGGGACGTATACGGGAGACCGCAATACGCAGGCGATCGCATTAAATCAGGTATTCAATGACGCCCTGCACGAGGAGAGCATCCTGAAAGCGAGCTACTTTGACAATCTGACGGGTCTTCCCAACATGACGCACTTCTTTGCCCTGGCCGAGACGGGAGAAGCCAAGCTGAGGGAACAGGGCAAGAAAGCGACGCTTCTGTACCTGGATCTCAACGGGATGAAATACTATAACGAGAAATTTGGCTTTGCGGAAGGCGACAAGCTGTTGCAGGCATTGGCAAAGCTGCTTGCGCTTTCGTTTGGGAATGAGAACTGTTGCCATATATCGGGAGATCGCTTTGCCGTGTATACGGAAGAAGACGGGCTGGTGACAAGGCTGGGGCAGTTTTTCCTGGAAGCCAGGGAACTGAACGATGTGAATTCGCTGCCGGTCAGGATCGGCATTTATCCGACCGGCAATGAAGACGTTCCCCTCAGCTCGGCTTTTGACAGGGCCAAGATGGCCTGTGACGCGATTCCCAAATCGGATATTTCCTGCTTTAATTTCTACAGCAATGAAATGCGCCGGGACGTGCAGCGGCGGCAGTATATCCTGTCGCACATCGACAGGGCGATTGAGGAGAAATGGATCAAGGTATACTACCAGCCGATCGTTCGGGCGGTGGATGAGAAGATCTGCGATGAGGAAGCATTGGCCCGGTGGATCGATCCGGTCGAGGGCTTCCTGTCCCCGGCGGACTTTATCCCGACGCTGGAGGACGCCCGACTGATCTACAAGCTGGACCTGTATATGCTTGAGCAGGTGCTGGAAAAGATGAATTACCAGGCCGCGATCGGCCTGACTGTCGTTCCACACTCGATCAACCTGTCGAGATCCGATTTTGACGCCTGTGACATCGTCGAGGAGATACGCAAGCGGGTGGACGCTTCGGGCATTGGCCGGGACAAAATCACCATCGAGATCACCGAGAGCATTATCGGCAGCAGTATTGATTTTATGAAAACTCAGGTAGAGCGCTTCCGAGACCTCGGCTTTCCCGTATGGATGGACGACTTTGGCAGTGGCTATTCCTCCCTGGACGTCCTCCAAAGCATCCGGTTTGACCTGCTCAAATTTGACATGAGCTTTATGCGGAAGCTGGACGAGGGTGACAGCGGCAAGATCATCCTTACAGAGCTTATGAAGATGGCCACCTCGCTTGGCGTGGATACGGTCTGCGAGGGCGTGGAGACGGAAAGCCAGGTGCGCTTCCTGCAGGATATCGGATGCTCAAAGCTCCAGGGCTTCTACTACAGCAAGCCTGTGCCTTTTGAGACGACTCTTGAGGACACGATCAGCGGTTTACGAATTGGGTATGAAAACCCTGACGAGGCCTCCTACTATGAGGCGATCGGCCGGGTCAACCTTTTCGACCTGGATGTACTGGCCAATCTGGAGGATGACGGCGCTATCCAGAACACATTCAACACGCTGCCGATGGGCATTTTGGAGGTTAGGAGGAATCACGCACAATACATACGGAGCAACCAGTCATATCGGGAATTTGTGAAGGATTTCTTTGGGTTTGATGCCACGAACGATGTGATTGATCTGAATATTCCAACATCCGCGAGCTCCTCCATGTTTTTAAAAACCGTAAAGCAGTGCTGCGACAGCGGGAACCGTTCGTTCTTTGATGAAAAGATGCCGGACGGTATAGTCGTACATCAATTCATCAAGCGGATCGGAGTCAATCCTGTCACCGGAGATACCGCCGTAGCCGTCGCGGTCCTGTCTATCAGCAAGCCGAGCGAAGGCGCGACCTATGCGGACATCGCGCGGGCGCTTGCGGCGGATTATTACAACATCTATGTCGTCGATCTCGACACGGAGCGGTTTATCGAGTATTCTACCGTGGCGGACGGAGAGGATATGGCTATGGAACGGCGCGGCGAGGATTTCTTTGAGGCGGCGCGCCGGGACACGATGACGCGAATCTATGAGGAGGACCGGGAGTCTTTCCTTGCCAGTTTTTCAAAACAGAAGATCATCCAGGCGCTTGATACGCAGGGCGTGTACAATACCACCTATCGGCTGATTGATACGGGTACCCCGATGTATGCCAGCCTGAAGATCACGCGCATGCATCCAAACGGGCGCCGAATCATCATGGGCGTCAGCATCATCGAGGCGCAGATCAGGCAAAAGGAGGCGGAGGAAAGGGCGCACCAGCGGAGCATCGTCTTCGGCCGGATCGCCGCGCTTTTCGGCAAACAGTATGCACTGTACACCGTCGACCCTGAGACAGGCCGTTATTCGGAGTATAACGTCACGTCGGGCTACGATGATCTGGGGTTTGACAAAAAGGGAGAGGATTTCTTCACCAAAGGGAGAAACGACGGGGAAAAGATGGCTCACCCGGAAGACCTGCCCTACTTTCTGGAGCATTTTACCAGGGAAAACATCCTGCGCAATATCAGAGAAAAGGGATTGTTCCAGATGAATTACAGACTTGTGATCAACGGTGAGCCCAAGCCCATCGTTCTGAAGGCTGCGATGGTGGAAGAGAGCGACGGAGAAAAGCTGACCGTCGGCGTGAATGTGGAAGAAGAATAGCCGCGTTGGAAGCGTCCTGTCGAAGCAGAGTGGATGTCTGAAAACTGCCGATCGACTGGGTACGGCGACTTCATGAACAGCCCATAGTTCAATAGGACGCATATTTGACTGAAAACGAAAACGACTGTTTCAACATCCGTGCCTATGGTTTTTGGCTGTGTCGGCTCGCTGACTTTGGTAATGCGGAGGCATCCGCATTACGATTACTATTTCTTCGATGAATACTTCCGACTTTTGCGTGCTCTCTACGGCT
>JAUNJT010000211.1 GCA_030533105.1 Eggerthellaceae bacterium | reverse complement strand
GGGATGCCGCGCCCGTTATCTTCCACGCAAAGGTCGACATGCCCCGATCCTGTGTCCGCATCATGCCATGATGCGTAAAACCGTATACGGGTCGCACCGTATTTGGCGGCGTTCTCGACGAGCTGAGAGACGATGAAAGCCGCCTGCTTCTTGTCGGTGAACACCACTACGTCATCATCGATGTCGATTTCGGGAATGCATCCATGCTCGATCAGGTACCTGGCATCATCCCGAAGCACCTTACGGGGGATGTCGGAGAGGACTGTCTCATGTATCGCATAATCCTGATTGGCGCAATCCGCGCGCGCATACCATAGAGCGGTGTCGACCTTGCGACCTATCCTGTCGAGCTCGGACGCCAGCAAGGCGCGTTCGGGCTCTTCGACGCGCTTGGCGATAAGCCCGCATGAGGCGAGCGGCGCTTTCACATCATGGACCCAACCCTCCACGAACTCACGATGTTCGTCTGCCTTGGCATTCGCGGAGGCGACCTCCTCAGCCGAGGCGGTTCCCATGGCCTTCAAGGCATCGAAGACGATGGCATGGTCGAAAGCGTAAGGCTCGACAATAAACGAATGCAGCTGATAGGGATGCTCGAGATTCTCCGCAAGCTCCCCTAGCTCGCTATAAAAGCGCCTCGAATGCAGGTAAGCTGCCACGAAGGCGCAGGATGCGCACACGAAAAGCACGATCGTCATGAGCACGACCGCCTCGGTCGGACATCCACAAACCTTAGCGATCGTAATAGCAGAGATGATGCCTATGAACGCTGCAATGAGCGGGACGAGGCGTGCACGCACGTAATAAAGGAAGCTCATAACGAGTAGCCCCGTCCTCGATGCGTCTTGAGGGCATCTTCAGGCGCGCCCGCACGTTCGAGCGTGCGACGCAGGCGGTTCACGTTGACCGTCAGTGTATTGTCATCCACGAACTCATCGGTTTGCCACAATGCGACCATAAGGTCTTGACGTGTGACGATCGACCCACGCGCCCTGATGAGCTCGGCCAAGATGCACATCTCGTTTCGAGAAAGCTCGACTTCGCATCCATCGTATGTAGCTTTGGCGCGGGAGATGTCGAGGGCGATGCCGGCGTACTCTATGCGCGAGGAAGCGCTCGCATCAGCGCGCGCGAGAATGCGTGCGATATGTGCCAGGAGCACTGCCGGCCGATAGGGTTTGGCAAGGTAATCGTCTGCTCCCAACTTTAGGCTCATCACCTCGTCGAACTCGGTATCGGAAGAGGTGAGCACGAGAATGGGTACATCGCTTTCCTTGCGAATCTCCCTGCAAATGCTCAGGCCATCCGTACCCGGAAGCCTCAGATCCAAGATGACGGCATCGGGCTTAGCGTGCAAAACCTCATACGCCGCTTGCCCGAAATCCTCTACGGCAAGCACTTCGTATCCGTCGAGCTCGAGTATGCCCGAAAGCTCCCCTCTTAAGGATTCGTCGTCTTCGATGATAGCTATCCTGCTCATAACCTTCCCTCACAAGGCATGTTCACGCCGTATCATTCAAAACCTCTATTTAGCACC
>JAUNJT010000039.1 GCA_030533105.1 Eggerthellaceae bacterium | reverse complement strand
TAACCGAGGATAATGCCTACGACGACTCCGATTATGATGTAAACAAATGTCGGCATTTCTCACCCTTTCATTAAAACAGTCCCATATAAAACAAAAACTGCATCGATATGCAGCAGGATGACCCCACGTGGTCTTACTATTCATATTGGTTTTAATAAATATATATCAATGCCACAATGGCACGTATCATCACTGCTTGTTACATGATAAGGCTATAGGGCGTTTTGTTCAAGCCATCGCCGTGATGCAGCATAGGCAATATTCGGAGAATATCCATTTCTCATAAGCTTCGAGTAGGCCCCTTGGAACTGATTCTTGCTGCGCGGCGGCTTTCTGGTGAGTAAGGATACCGCTTGGGAAATCTGATCTTCGTTATCCATATCCAATAATTCGGTGATGCTAGCATCCTCGAAATCGTAAACGTGGATGTTCATCTTCGAGAGGTCGCGTACGATTCCATCCATGCCCTTCCCAGAACGGGTTTTCGATTCCATATAAAGCCTGGCGTAGCGCGCATCATCGATGAAGCCATACTCTTTGGCCCGACCGACAGCATCGTCAATCGGGCCTGCAGAATAACCGGCGCGCGTAAGCTTCGCACGAATGTTGGCTTCGGATTGATCACCGGCATTCAGGATGCGTATTACGCGCCTGAAAGCATCATCGGCTGTGTCTTTCATCGTCTACGAAGCCCTATCGGATACGTTCTATCGTTTCTTCGATGGCTTAGAGACCGCGCGTACTTTCGCGGCTTCCTCCGGGGTGCGCTCGACAATGGGGATGTTGAACGCCTCGCGGACCTTGAGCTCGATCTCCTCACGCAAGGACGGATTCTCGCGGAGCAGCTGCTTTGCAGCCTCGCGGCCCTGACCTAAGCGCTCTTCGCCATAGGTATACCAAGCACCGCTCTTCCTGCATACGCCGCAATCGACTGCCATATCGATGATGCAACCTTCGCGGGAAACGCCTTCGCCATACATCAGATCGAACTCTGCCTGGCGGAACGGCGGAGAAACCTTATTCTTGACGACCTTGGCACGGACGCGATTGCCGATGACCTCGCCGTCTTTCTTGATCGAATCGATACGGCGGATGTCGATGCGGACGCTCGAGAAGAACTTCAGAGCGCGACCGCCTGTCGTGGTTTCGGGATTGCCGAACATGACGCCGATCTTCTCACGTAGCTGGTTGATGAAGATGCACGTCGTATTCGACTTCGAAAGAGAGCCTGCGAGCTTGCGCAGCGCTTGAGACATAAGACGTGCCTGTAAACCGACGGTGGAATCCCCTATCTCGCCTTCGATTTCAGCACGGGGAACCAAAGCGGCAACCGAGTCGATGACGACGACATCGATTGCACCCGAGCGAACGAGCATATCGCAGATCTCGAGCGCTTGCTCTCCCGTATCCGGTTGGGAAATCAAAAGCTCATCGATGTCAACTCCGAGACGAGCTGCATAGACGGGATCAAGTGCATGCTCAGCATCGATGAACGCGGCGATACCGCCCATAGCCTGAGCTTCGGCGGTGATTTGAAGAGCGAGCGTGGTCTTGCCACTTGACTCGGGACCGTAAATCTCGACGATACGACCGCGAGGAACACCACCAATGCCCAAGGCCATATCGAGCGGCAAAGCGCCAGTCGGGATGACGCCGATGCTCAAGTCAACTCCCCCATCTCCGAGCTTCATAATGGAACCGTGACCAAACTTCGCCTCGATTTGATCGGTGGTGAGTTTGAGCATCTTCGCTTTGTCTTCTTTCATGATCACCTGATTTCTCGCTCGTTTATGTTTTGCAAGCAAATTATACGAACAAATGTTTTATTTGTCAATATAGATTGATGTATTTGTTCGCATTTCCTCCATGATTCGCCCGCCTGATGTTGATGGTGTCATTGCAAGCTCTCACATGTAAAAATAGACGCAAATAGCTCATGACCAAATATGCCTCGCTTATGGCCATGATAAAAAGAAATGGGTGTTTTTGGAATTATCGTCAGACGCGCTGAATAGCATCGCGCAGGGCGGTTAACGCCTCATAAACTGTCTGCAAGCGAACCGCTTCGCGATCTCCTGAGAACTCGAACAGCTTCGTCTCGGCACCGTACAGGTCTCTTATGCCCATCCATACCGTTCCGACGGGCTTTCCGGGTTCAGCCCCGCCAGGACCTGCGATTCCGGTTACGGATACGGCGATGTCGGCATTCGAATGCGCAAGCACGCCAGATGCCATCTGCTCAGCGACTTCAGCGCTTACCGCTCCGTATGAAGCAAGCGTTTGGTTGTCCACGCCAAGGAGCTCATGCTTCATCTGATCGGTATACGTGACAAAACCGCCGCATACGACATCTGAACTACCGGCGATGGCGGTGAGATACGAAGCAATCAAGCCTCCAGTCAAGCTCTCAGCAGTAGCGATATGAAGGTTTTTCTCTCTCGCAAGGGAAAGCACCTCGCTGGCAAGCGCATTGAGCGATTCAGCATTGATCTTGTCTGTTTGCTCTTCAAAATCATCCTCATCCTGCTCTTCGTCATCGGGACCGAAGCCGAGAAGCGAGCTTGCCTTCAAGAGGTAATCCATCATGGAGATGATGGTGAGGGCAACTGCGATGATCATGACGCCCCACGAGAACCACACGACTGCGCTGTGCATGCTCGCAGGCAGATTCGCAATCAGCGAATCCTTGAGGATGAACAATATGATGGCGATGATCTGGAAGACGGTCTTCGCCTTCCCATACCAACTCGCCGCGATGACGGTGCCTTGCGAAGCAGCGATCATGCGCATGCCTGAAACGATGAACTCGCGGCATAAGATGACGATGACGACCCATGAAGGCAAAACCTGCAACTCAACGAGAGCGATCAGAGCCGATGCGGTCAGGATCTTGTCTGCAATCGGGTCGATGAACTTACCGAATGTCGTAACTTCGTTTCGACTGCGGGCAAGATAGCCATCAACGCTATCCGTTGCAGCCAAGATGCCGAAGACGATTGCGGCGATCCAAGGCTTGAGAGCCTCGAAAAACGGAGGCTCGGTGAACATCTCGGGCCAATCTGCAAGGATGACGATGATGAAAACGGGCACGCCGCAGATGCGAAGCACCGTTACGACGTTCGCTGGGGTCCACAGTTTTTCTTGTCTCTTCGTCACGTTACACGACCTCCCCTTCTAACTCGTAGAATAGGGAATCAATTAACCTCACAGATACAATATCACCTATTTCTCCAGAATCAACATATACCGAGCCATCAACTTCCGGTGCTTGGAAATATGCCCTGCCGAAGAGCTGCCCATCTTCCTCAGCGCCTTCGATGAGGACATCGACGACTTGCCCTACGCGGTTCGCGGTACGAGCCGTGGAAATGGAGTCGGCAAGATCGCGGATAGCTTGAGCGCGGGCGACCTTCACATCCTCGTCGATCTGGTCAGGCAATGTTGCTGCCTTCGTCCCATCTTCCTGGGAATACGCGAAAACGCCGACATAGTCGAACTCGGCTTCTTCGATGAAATCGAGGAGCTCGTCGAATTGCCCATCGGTCTCCCCCGGAAAACCGGTGATGATAGTCGTGCGGATGGCAGCATCGGTGACCTCGCCTCTGATCTTTTCGATCAATGACAAGAATTCCGTAGCGCTTCCGTGGCGATTCATGGCTTTTAGGACCTCAGGGACGCAATGCTGCATGGGGATATCGAAGTAGCTGCAAACATTATCGCGGGATGCAACAGCATGCAGGTATGCATCAGTCACGCCATCGGGTTCGAGATACATAACCCTGAAAATAGCTTCCGGATAGTCCTCGGAAAGATGCGTGATGAGCCAGGCAAGGTCCACTTCATCTGGAAGGTCGGAACCCCAGATACCGGTATCTTGTGCGATAAGCACCATTTCATGGGCACCGCAATGGTAAGCATCTTCAACATCCGCGCAGATCTCCTCATAGGTGAAACTATGGAATCTGCCACGGATGTACGGAATGGCGCAGAACGAGCAGAACCTATTGCATCCATCAGCGATTTTGATATACGCGCTCGCTGGACCCTCGGAAAGCGGCGGCAACATGCTAGACGTGCAGATACTGCTCTTATCATCAAAAGAGGCCTCAGACGGCTTTAGGTGCCCTTCGAGGAGCGTTTCGACAACCTCGACGATTCTCTCTTCCTCGCTGCATGGCACGAAAGCATTTACCTCAGGCAATGCTTCGTTTAATCCTTCTCCGTATCGGGAGGGCATGCAGCCGGCAACGACGATCTTCCCACCATGCTCAACGAATCGATCAAGCGAGGAGATCTCCAAGATGAGATCGATGTTCTCCTCAACCGCAGCCTGGAGGAAGGAGCACGTATTCACGATGGCGATATCGGATGCTTCGACATCATCGATGAACGCGAAGCCGGCTTCTTCCAAGGCTTTGCGCATGGCTAAGCTATCAACCTCATTCTTGGGGCAACCCATGGTGATGAGGGAGATATATGCGCGGGGCTGTGTTCGAGGAGCATTGATCATATACGTTGCCTGGCTATCGGTAATTCACGTATTGCAGCGGTTGACCGTAATCCTTTTCCTTCAAAAAAGCGATGACTTCCTGAAGCGTATCGCGCGAGGCGCTTGAGACACGGAGCTTATCGCCTTCGATCTGCACCTTGACTTTGAGCTTTAAGGCCTTGATGTCCTTGTTGATCTTTCCGGCTGTATCTTTATCGATACCGGATACGAGCGTTGCGACCTGACGGACCTTCGCGCCAGCTGCGGGTGTCGCGTCTCCCCACTTCACAGCCTTCAGGTCAACACCTCGCTTCACGAGCTTCGTAGACAGCACATCGATGATCTGCTTCGCGGTGAATTCGCTTGGAGCAAGGATCGTGATCGTGAGCGCTCCTTTATCGAGCGCGATGGAAGATCCCGTGTTCTTAAGATCATAACGGTTGGCTATCTCTTTTTTCGTTTGCTGGAAGGCGTTATCAACCTCTTGCACGTCGATGCTCGAGACAACATCGAAGCTCTGCTCTTTCGCCATACTCGCACCTCATTTCAAAAACATTTGAATCGTTTGCACGACTACATATTACCAAGTTAGATGGCGTATGCATGATACGTTCGACTCCGCACCTTAAAATGGCGGCAGGGAGCGTAATGTCAAGATCGCAAGTTAATAGCCGAGGGATTAATTCCTCTTCACCGTAACCGATTGGGAGTTCGACTCGGTCTGGGTATTCTGCTCGGTTGCAGCAGGAGTCTCCTCAGGTTTGTTGAGGTTCTCTTCCTTCCAAGCTTCGAGCATTGCCGGGAAATCGACCGTGCACTCGTAGAGCCATGAAACATCTCCGCTCTGGACGAGATCGACGGTATTCCCATTAACCCTGACCGTGATGCCGTCGGGATTGGTCGTCACGAAACGCAAGGTCCCCGTCACTTCGATGGAATCATGTGTCGGGCCATCGAGCGTATCGGCTTCGGAGGGCGATTCGGCGCCGTCAAGGTAGATCTCGTAATAGACGGACTCACCTTCGGGAATCTGATACGAGAAAGTTGCCGCAGACGGAGCGATAGGTGTGGGCTTCGCATTGGGATCGACGGTGCTACCGGAATTGACCTTCTCCGGATCATTCAATCCCGAGATGGGGGCGTTGGTGACATCGACGTCGGTATCGTCTTTGGTGCATTGCATGACGCCGAAGGCTATCGCGATGATGAGCACGATGACAACACCGGCGATGATGAAGGGCTTTTTGGAGCGGCGATACTGCAAGGATCCGCCGGTATAGAGGTTCACGGAACGAGTGGAACTCCCCCTCCTCGAAGGACGCTCATCACGCGCTGATGAAGATGCACCTGATCGACGGGACGAAGAAGCATAATAGTCGTCTTCGAACGAGGAAGCGTCATATGAGCGGGAACGCCTGCTCCGTGATGGGACGGGGTCGGGGTAATCATCCCGCGCGCTATAGAGCGTGCGGCCCATTCGCTCGCTCGATCGGCTTGCAGCCTCGTACCGGCTTTGGACGGACGAGCGGACCTCGGAAGCCGACGTATAGGGACGCGTATCGTACTCGGATGGTTCGGTGCGGTTGACGATACGCTCGTTGATGCGATTGAACCTGTCCATCTCGGAACGCGTCTTGCTCAGGTTCTTGCCATACGCATCGTCGAGATACAGCGATGTGACCAAGTCGGGGTCAACGCCGACGATACGTGCGTACGAAGCGATCATGTTCTTGGTATATGCCTTAGGCGGAATGCGGGAGAAATCCTCGCGCTCGATTGCCTCGATGATGTCGGAGCGCACACGCAAACGAGACGCTATATCGTCAACTTGATAACCGCTGTCGAGACGAGCGCTACGTAAGATCGATCCAAAGCCATTGCGTGTAGCCAAGGCAAACCCCTTGCGTTTTCCGACAAATCAAAGGCATCAATCGTTCATTTCGAATGCCTTCAAAGACTCGAGCTCGAGCTCGTCGACGAGCACCTCGCGTGGCTTGCTGCCGTTCGCGGGTCCGACGATGCCCTTCTCCTCGAGCATATCCATTATACGACCTGCGCGCGAATAGCCAACCTTCAAACGCCTCTGAATGTTGGAAGTTGACCCAAACTTCGCAGAAACTACGATATCTGCAGCCTCCCATAGGAGCGGATCGTCGTCTGAAACGCCACCACCGGAGCCATCAGGCTGCGAGGCCCCAAGCGTGATGAGGTTGGTTTTCAGGATCTCGGAATGGTATTCGGGCTCCCCTTGCTCTTTCAGGAAATCGACGACGGCGTTGATCTCGTCCTCGGATACGAAGCATCCTTGGATGCGCTGAGGTTTCGCAAGCTCAGGCTTGCTGAGCAACAGATCACCGAGTCCGATGAGGCTTTCGGCACCAGGCGTATCGAGGATGACACGCGAGTCGATGCCCGAGGCGACATTGAACGCAATGCGATTCGTGATGTTCGCCTTGATCAGTCCGGTGACGACATTCGCGGACGGACGCTGAGTCGCAACGATCAAATGGATGCCGGCGGCACGAGCGAGCTGAGCGATACGGCTGATCGAGAACTCGACTTCCTTACCGACGTTCATCATGAGGTCGGCAAGCTCGTCGATGACGATGACGATATACGGAAGTTCGGCAGCATCTTCGTCTTCAAGCTGTCCGGACTGCACTTTCGCATTGTATTGGCCGATATTGCGTGCTCCAGCCTTACTGAAGACCTTCAAGCGACGCTCCATCTCGGCAACGCCCCAAGAAAGGGTGCTCGCAGCTTCCTTCGCCTCGGTTACTACGGGGACATACAGATGAGGTATTCCGTTATACGGCGTGAACTCGACGCGCTTGGGGTCGATGAGGATGAAGCGAACCTCAGCGGGAGTCGCACGCATCAGGATCGACATGATCATTGCATTGATAGCGACGGATTTACCAGAACCGGTGGTGCCGCCGATGAGAAGATGCGGCATCTTCGCAAGGTCGCTGATGATCGAATTGCCCTCGACATCTTTGCCGATGGCGATCTGGAGCGGACCGGGTTTCGCATCGGGAAGCACGTCGCCCAGCAAAACGTTCTGGCGCTGCCTGTTCGGTACCTCGATGCCCACATAGTTCGTACCGGGGATCGGCGCGAAGATGCGCACGCCCGTCGTCGCCAATGCGAGGGCGATATCGTCGTTTAGAGCGGTAACCTTGCTCACGCGTACACCTGCAGGCAGATCAACCTTGAAAAGCGTGACGGTCGGGCCGGCTATCCAACCGACGACCTCGGCATTGATATTGAAATCCTGAAGGGTTTGCTGCAATGCGTCTGCAGTGCTCTGCAGATCGCCGACAGTGGCCTTGCCGCGCTTTGGAGACCTTGAGACCTCCAAGAAACTCATCGGAGGCAGCTCGAAACCCTCTTGGGGGTTCGGTTGTGCGATGGGATCGCTCTTCTTCGAGCGCTTCTTCGTTGCCTGCTTTGAATCGGCTTTCGCATGCTTGCCGAGCGATTCCGCATCGGACTGGGTGCCGAGTTTGCGTGTTAAGCTTGCATCCGCATCAGCAGCCCCGGAAATCGGATCGAGATTCCTCGTGCGCCTCGGAAGCACACGTGTCGCGGCTTGGTCTTGCCCTTCTGCTCCTTCAAGGAATGCAGGCATGGCGGGCATATCGGAATCAGGAGCGTCGAACGCGAAGCGGCCGTTGCTCTTCCCCGAAGCTGAAGCGGCATCAGATTTCTCGTCTTGCTTGGCCGCGGGCGTGCCCTTCGCTTTCCCCTTCCCTTCATCGATAAGCTTCGTTTGGGCATTGGGATCGACATCTTTAGCGCCGCGCTTCTTTGCCAGCGCTTTCGTTTTGGGATCCTCGGCTGCTAAAGCTGCAGCTTCGGTGCCATTTTGAACCTGGTCTTCTGCATTCGCTTTACGGTTCTTGAAGAAGCGGCCCGAATGGAGCTCGGGATGCTCTGCCCTCTCAGCGCGGATCTTCTTGATCTTCTCAACGAAACGCGACAGCGAAACACCGATGATCGCGAGACCGGCGATGATGACGCCGACCATGATGATGACGCTGATGACCTGGCCGAACAGGTTCAATCCCGCATATGCCACACCGGCTCCGACATAGCCACCGCGTATGGAAAGCATATGCTGGTCGAATAAAACGTTGGCCGAACCGCTTTCGCCACCAGGAGTGAAAAGGGCTAAAAGGACCAGAATCGCGAAGAAGATCATGCCTAAACCGACGACGACACGAGCGGGAACGCGTTGGTTTTCCGGTCGCACGATGACGCTGATGCCTATAGCGGCTAAGAAGAGCGGCAAGACGAACACGCCGATGCCGATGCCGAGGCGAAGATAATGAGATACGAATCCCGTTACAACCGCTGAGCTCGGAAGGATCGCGGTGATGAAGAGGATGACCGCCAAGACGATGAAGACGATGCCTACGATGTCGCGGCGCGCATGGTCATCGATCAAGTGCTCATGAGCAACGGGTGCTTTCGTATTCCTCGTCGAACGGGTAGCAGGTTTGCTCTGCTTGGCGTTCGAGGAACGGCTCTTTGAGCTTGACGAGGATTTCGAGGATGAGGATGAGGTTCTACGAGGCAAGCTCGGCTCCTTTTATGCTGCGTTAAAACTACGTTGTTGCTGGTGGATGACGTATACCTACCTCACGTCTTCCAAATCTATATTATACCTCAAACTTCAATAAGATTCACAATCACCATAGGTCTCTGCTTCGTGCGCTCCCATAGAAGCGAGAGCAAAGCATCCTTGCCGTTCTTCCGAAGCGACTTCATGTCGGTATCCTTCGCGATAGCGCGCTTCAGGGCGTTATAGACGCATTTCTTAAGCTCCTCTTGGAGATAGATGTCGTCTCCGCCGGAGATGCCGCGCAAAGACACCATGATCTCTCCAGCGATATCGCGTTGCCTGCAATCAACGGCAGCGCTCAATACCGCGATGCCCTGTGAACCGAGTTTGCCGCGTTCGTCTAAAACATCTTGCGAAGTGTCGCCTACGGAAAGCCCATCTACGAGAACGACACCGGATTGCACGGGGGTGCCGAACGAGATCTTGCCGTGCGACATCTCAAGCACTTCCCCATTATCGCAAATGAAGATATTATGCGGATCGACGCCGGTGGCTTGGGCGAGATCGGCATGCGCGCGCAGGTGCATCGCTTCGCCATGGACCGGCATGAACGCTTTGGGGTCGACGATGGATAAGACGAGCTTGAGCTCCTCGGCACCCGCATGTCCGGACACATGCACCATGGCACGCGATTTGTCATAAACATCCGCACCGATCTTCGCAAGCGTGTTGATGACGCGGATGACCGCCATCTCATTGCCGGGAACAGGCGTTGCGGAGATGATGACCGTATCGCCTTCCTCGATCTCTATGGTGCGGTGCTCGCCATTCGCGATGCGCGTGAGCGCGCTTAACGGCTCACCTTGGCTGCCCGTGCACATGACGACGATGCGATCGGGCGGCATGGACTTGAGATCGTATGCATCGACGAGATGCTCGTCTCCAACATGCAGATAGCCCAAACGACGTGCGATATCCAGGTTTTGGATCATCGAGCGACCCGTCACGACGATCTTGCGGTCGCATGCGATGGCCGCATCGCAGATTTGCTGTAAGCGATGGATGTGGCTCGCGAACGATGCGACGATGACGCGGCCCGTAGAGCGGGACATGATGCTTTCGAGCACTTTGCCGACCTCGGCTTCGGAAGGAGTGAACGTCTTGACCATGGCATTGGTCGAATCGCTCATCATCAGATCGACGCCGATCTTTCCGAACCTGCTCAATGCCCCGAAATCTGTCGTGACACCGTCGATAGGCGTTTGATCGAGCTTGAAGTCACCGGTATGGAGAACGTTTCCGGCAGGGCTTTCTATGAATGCGCCGACAGCGCCGGGAATCGAATGGTTCACGGCGAAGAAATGCACCTTGAAGTAACCGAGCTCGATGGTATCGCCCGCTCTCACCTCGATAAGCTTCGCATTCGAGATCTTATGCTCCTCGAGCTTGCCCTCGATAAGTCCTAGCGTGAGCTTGGTGGCATAAATGGGAACCTGCACATCGAGGTCCTTGAGCAGATACGGCAAGGATCCCGTATGGTCCTCATGACCATGCGTGATGAAGATGCCCTTGAGCTTGTCAACGTTCTCGAGAACGTATGTGTAATCGGGAAGGATGAGATCGATGCCGGGATGATCGTCATCGGGGAACATGATGCCCGCATCATCGACGATCATGCAGTCCTTGTACTCGAAGACGGTCATGTTCTTGCCAATGGCATCCAAACCGCCTAATGGGATGATGCGCAAAGGGGCGTTATCCGCCTTCGGCTTTTTGGCAACGACTTTCTTCTGGGTCTTCTTCCCACGCAAGGTGGAACCGAGAGCGAATGATTTATCTGCAGGCGCGCCAGACGCAGCCTTAGAGGTGTTGTCTACAGAAGCCGTTTGCTTTGCAGCAACATATGCACCGTTGCGGCGCTTGGATTTTGAACTCATACGAATCCTTTACATGAGGCCTTGCGCAAGGCAAGGCCGGATATTACAGTACGCCGACTTCGCGCATGACGTCGGCAAGATGGTCGATCTGCGCTGGCGTGGCATCGACGAGAGGAAGACGCACGCCACCGACATTGAAACCGACCAACGCGAGCGCGGCCTTGACGAGAATCGGGTTCGAGGTATCGAACAGGCCCGTCATCAACGGCATCAAGCGCTCATTCGCCACCTGGGCATTCTCCCAATCCTTTGCCGCGCACAAATCGACGATCTCCTTCATGCGCTCAGGAGCGACATTGGCGATCGTGGAGATGACGCCGACGCCACCGAGCTTCATGATGTCCATCGTCGCGGAGTCGTCACCAGAATAGACGCAGAAACCTTCGGGGGCCTTCTCGCAGATCTCGGCGATCTGATCGAATTTGCCCGATGCTTCCTTCACAGCGACGATGTTATCGAAATCGTTCGCGAGGCGAAGCGTGGTTTCCGCTTGCATATTCACGACGCAGCGGCCCGGGATGTTATACAAGATGATCGGAAGCTCAACGCCCTTGGCGATGGTTGCGAAATGCTGGTACATGCCCTCTTGCGGAGGCTTGTTGTAATACGGGACGACACACATATACCCGCTGATGCCGAGATCGGCAACGCGCTGCGCGAAATTCACGGAATGCTCGGTGCAGTTATCGCCCACGTTCGCGACGATGGGGATGCGCCCGTCGATGGCCTCGATGACCGCCTTGAAAAGATCGGTCTTCTCAGCATAGGATGCGGTCGGGCACTCGCCCGTCGTACCCATGATGATGAGCGAATCGCTGCCGCCTTCCATAAGGCGGACGGCAAGCTCTTGAGCACGATCGTAATCGATGGAGCGATCCTCCTTGAAGGGCGTGATCATCGCAGGGATCATGCGGCCGAATACAGGTTGTGTTGCTCCCGGATTTGTCATAGAAAAACACCTCTTTCGCTACTACGTTTCTATTGCGTGCTTATGTCTAGGTTTCTATTACGTGCTTGTGTGTAGCATACACCAAGTATTCTTTTTATCGGCTCTTACAGGAAATTCTCCAAACCTACGATTAAACCTTCGCGGTCAACGACCTTGCGGATGGCGAGCATGACGCCGGGCATGTAGGATTGGCGATCCCAGGAGTCATGCTTGATCGTGAGCGTTTGGCCCATCGAACCGAAGATGACCTCTTGCGTGGCGACGAAACCGTCGGAGCGGATCGAGTGTACGGGAACGCCGTCGATGAGCGCACCCCTGGCACCTTCGGCACCCTCGATCTCGGTTTCCTTACCAGGTGCAGCGCTTACACGGCCATCACGGGCTTCGCAGATGATGGATGCCGTGCGCACCGCCGTACCGGAAGGCGCATCCTTCTTGCTCGCATGATGGAACTCGAGCACCTCGGCCTCAGGGAACAGGGCTGCGGCCATCTTGGAGAATTGCATCATCAGAACGGCACCCGTCGTGAAATTCGGGGCATGGAACAAGCACGTGCCCTCGGGGGCGAGCGCGGCCAGCTCGGAAAGCTTCTCTTCGGTAAGTCCCGTGGTACCGACGACGCAATCCACGCCTTGAGGCAGAGCCACGCGCAGCGTGGACTCGACAACGCTCGGTGCCGTGAAATCCACCAGCACATCGAAGGTCTCGTTCTCAAGAGCATCGGCGATTGACGTGTAGGTCGCATATCCCAAATCAGAAGGGGCATATGGATCGATGCCGCACACCAACTGCATATCAGGCTGGGCTTGAACCGTCTTGACAACGGTAGAACCCATCTTCCCAGCACATCCGCATACAGCAACCTTAATCATCACATACCCCCTCTTTTGAAAGTGATTCTATCTATCGTCTGTATATGTATCGTACCCTTTTCCCTTACGATTCGTGACGACGACGTGGCGTGCGGCCATTTCCGCCGCCGCGATTGCGGTTCGCGCCATTGTTGCGGCGGTCATCCGATCCACCGCGCGGGCGACGAGCATCTCCGCTGCCAGCAGGCGCATCGGGCTTGTTCGGACGGTCAAGGGAGATCTTGCCATTCGCATCGACGTCGATGACCTTGACCTCGATGACATCGCCGAGATTCAAAACATCCTCGACGCGGCCGACGCGGCCATTCGCCATACGGCTGATATGCAACAGGCCGTCCTTATTGGCGGTGAGGCGGATGAACGCACCGAAGTCCTTGATGCCGACGACTTCGCCGTTATAGATCTCGCCGACCTCCGGCTCCTTGACGATGTCTAGGATCATCTTCTTCGCAGCCTCACCGGCAGGACCTTCGACCGCTGCGATGTGGATGGTGCCATCTTCCAAGATCTCGATCTGGGCGCCGGTCTCATCCTGGATGCCGCGGACGACCTTGCCGCCCGTACCGATGACCTCGCGGATCTTGTCAACCGGGATATGGATGGTCTCGATGCGCGGAGCGGTATCGCGAAGTTGCGGTCTCGGCTCGGGAATCTCTTGGAGCATTGCATTCAAGATGAAGGCACGTCCCTCCTTCGCCTGCGCAAGAGCACGAGCGAGGATCTCGACGGAAAGACCGCGTGCCTTGTTGTCCATCTGGAGCGCGGTGATGCCGTTTTCGGTACCGCAGACCTTGAAGTCCATGTCGCCGAGGAAGTCCTCGAGACCTTGGATGTCGGAGAGGATGACGGTCTTGTCGCCTTCCTTGATAAGGCCCATGGCGATGCCGGAGACGGGATGAGAGATCGGAACGCCCGCGTCCATCAATGCGAGCGTGGAAGCGCACGTGGAGGCCATGGAGGACGAGCCGTTGGACTCGAGGACCTCGGACACCACGCGGATGGAGTACGGGAAGTCATCCTCTGAGGGGATGACGGGACGCAATGCCTTCTCAGCAAGGGCGCCATGACCGACCTCGCGGCGCTTCGGAGCACCCATGCGACCGGTCTCACCCGTGCAATACGGCGGGAAGTTGTACTGATGCATATAGCGCTTACCCTCAGCGGGATCGATGGTGTCGAGACGCTGCCACTCGTTGAGCATGCCGAGCGTGCAGATGCTCATGACCTGGGTTTGGCCACGCTGGAACAAACCGGAGCCATGAACGCGCGGCAGATACCCTGGAACGATGAACAGCGGACGGATCTCATCGGTGGCACGGCCGTCGACGCGCTCGCCCGTTTCGATGA
>JAUNJT010000091.1 GCA_030533105.1 Eggerthellaceae bacterium | reverse complement strand
GCATTTCACTTGCCCTTTTTCTCCATTTGCGGTAATATTCTCGTTTGCGTCTGGCTTTGTTATGGATACGCCCGGACGCGTGGTAGACCGGCGTCGCATATGTCAGCCTCTACAGGGCATATGGGGCAATCGGAGCCACGAAGAAGTGTCGGGGACCTTCGGTGTATGGAGAGGCATGCGATGGAAGGTCCGCAATGTGAGGGCAACCTCAGACGCCTTGAAGGCATGTTAGCGCAGGCGGTTTATCAGGGAAGGTAAGGGCTCCCTGAAAGACAGCCAAGCGGGGATGGTTTTGAAGGCGCGAGAAGTTGCCAAAAGGAAGGAAAACAATGGGAGTTAAGCAGTACAAGCCGACTTCCCCGGGACGCCGCTTCCAAACGGTTTCGGATTTCGCCGAGATCACGCGTTCGTATCCCGAGAAGTCCCTGCTTGCGCCTCGTCCGCGTAAGGCCGGGCGCAACAACTACGGTCGCATCACCACCCGTCATCAGGGTGGCGGCAACAAGCGCCGTTATCGTATCATCGACTTCAAGCGCAACAAAGATGGCGTACCCGCCAAGGTTGCGACGATCGAGTATGATCCTAACCGTTCCGCACGCATCGCCCTTCTGCACTATGCAGACGGCGAGAAGCGCTACATCCTCCATCCCAAGGGTTTGAAGGTTGGCGACGTCGTGATGAGCGGTGCCGGTGTCGACATCAAGCCCGGCAATGCAATGCCGCTTTCGAGCATCCCCGTCGGTACCTTGATCCATGCTGTCGAATTCCAGCCTGGCAAGGGTGCCGCAATCGCCCGTTCCGCTGGCACCAGCATCCAGCTGATGGGCAAGGAAGGCGCATACGCCATCGTGCGCATGCCCTCTTCCGAAATGCGCCGCATTCTTTTGACCTGCCGCGCGACGATCGGCGAGGTTGGCAATGCCGAGCATTCCAACATCAAGATCGGCAAGGCCGGCCGCACGCGTTGGATGGGCATCCGTCCCACCGTTCGCGGTACCGTCATGAATCCTGTCGACCATCCTCATGGTGGTGGCGAGGGCAAGAACAAGTCCGCTGGTCGTCATCCCGTTTCTCCGTGGGGCGTGCCTACCAAGGGCCATCGCACCCGCAACAAGAAGAAGGGTTCGACCCGCTTGATTATCCGTCGTCGCAAGAAGTAGCGCGTGAACGTTAGGAGATTTTAAGTGAGCAGAAGTTTGAAAAAAGGTCCTTTCGTCGATCCGCGCCTCCTTGGCCGCATTGCTGCCATGAACGCTGCCGGCGAGAAGGAAGTCATCACGACCTGGTCGCGCTCCAGCACCATCTTCCCGGATATGGTGGGTCACACCATCGCGGTGCATGATGGTCGCAAGCACGTGCCGGTCTACATCACCGAGTCCATGGTCGGCCACAAGCTGGGGGAGTTCGCTCCGACGCGTACCTTCCGCGGCCATGCGGGCGATAAGAAGAAGAAGTAGGGGGATGAACGATGGAAGCAAGAGCAATCGCACGCTACGTTCGCATCTCGCCTCGTAAGGCTCGCATCGTAGTCGACCAGATCCGCGGCAAGTCCGTTGTGGCTGCCCGCGAAACCCTGCAGTTCATCAACAGGGCAGCTGCCGAGCCCGTCGCCAAGACGCTCGACTCCGCCGTTGCAAACGCTGAGAACCTGCATCATGTGCGCCCTGAGGCGCTCGTCATCAAGGCATGCTATGTCGATGAGGGTCCCACGCTGAAGCGGTTCCGTCCGCGCGCTAAGGGTTCTGCATCCCGCATCCGCAAGCGCACCTGCCATATCACCGTCATCGTTGGAACTCGAGAGGAGGCATAAAGCACATGGGTCAGAAAGTTCATCCTACTGGGTTCCGTCTGGGCGTCACCGAGGATTGGCGTAGCCGCTGGTACGCTGGCAAGGATTATGCGACGAACCTGGAAAACGACTTGGCAATTCGTAAGTTCCTCGACAAGGAACTCGCTCGTGCGGCCGTCTCCAAGATCGAGATCGAGCGTGCGGGTGGCAAGATCAAGGTTTCCATCACCACGGCTCGCCCTGGTGTGGTCATCGGCAAGAAGGGCGCGGAGATCGATGCTCTGCGCAAGAAGCTCGAGAAGGTCGCCAATGGCACCGTGACCATCGAGGTCATCGAGGTCAAGCGTCCTGAGCTCGACGCAGCGCTCATCGCGCAGTCCGTCGCCGAGCAGCTCGAAGGCCGCGTGGCATTCCGCCGCGCGATGCGCAAGGCCGTCCAGTCCGCC
Organism: Eggerthellaceae bacterium; assembly: GCA_030533105.1. Classification (GTDB taxonomy): domain Bacteria; phylum Actinomycetota; class Coriobacteriia; order Coriobacteriales; family Eggerthellaceae; genus SIG42. The sequence goes on along the minus strand of JAUNJT010000091.1, from coordinate 2,577 downwards.
ACCAAGAGCGGCGCAAAGGGCATCCGTGTCCAGTGCTCCGGTCGTCTGGGTGGCGCCGAGATGAGCCGCCGCGAGTGGTACCGCGAGGGTCGCGTGCCGCTGCATACGCTGCGTGCCAAGATCGATTATGGATTCTCCACTGCCCACACCACCATGGGCGCCATCGGCGTGCAGGTGTGGGTGTATCACGGCGACAAGCTCCCCGGGCAGAAGGCTCCGCAGCCTGCTCTCGAGGGCAGCAGCCGTCCGACGCGCGGTCGTCGCAATGACCGCAATGAGAGGGGGGCGAAGTAAATGCTCGTACCTAAGCGTGTAAAGCACCGCAAGGTGCAGCGCGGCTCTATGAAGGGCAAGGCGAAGGGCTACACCAAGCTGAATCATGGCTCCTGGGGCATCAAGGCCCTCGAGCCCGCATGGATCACGAACCGCCAGATCGAGGCTGCTCGTATCGCTATGACGCGTGAGATGAAGCGCGGCGGCAAGGTGTGGATCACCATCTTCCCCGATAAGCCGATCACCCAGAAGCCCGCTGAGACCCGTATGGGTTCCGGCAAGGGCAATCCCGAAGGTTGGGTCGCAGTTGTGAAGCCCGGCCGCATCATGTTCGAAATCGACGGTGTTGATGATGCAGTTGCCAAGGAGGCTTTGCGCCTCGCTATCAACAAGCTGCCCATCAAGTGCAAGATCGTCAACAAGCAGATGGAGGCGCAGGAATAATGAAACCAGCAGAGATCCGTTCGCTGTCTGCCGAAGACTTGCAGGCGAAGCTCAAGGAAGCGCGTGCAGAGCTGTTCAACCTGCGTTTCCAAATGGCTACCAGCCAGCTTGATAACACCGCGCGTGTGAAGCAGGTTAAAAAAGACATCGCTCGTATCCAAACCGAGATGCGTGCTCGTGAACTGAGTGCTTAAGGCTCGGAGAGGTAAGGTATAGACATGACAGAACAACGTAATTCACGCAAAGTGCGTCAGGGTGTCGTGGTCAGCGCAGTCAACGACAAGACCATCGTTGTGGAGACGAAGGAGCGCAAGGCTCATCCGATCTACAAGAAGATGATGACCACCACCAAGAAATTCCATGCCCACGACGAGCTCAACGAAGCCGGCGTAGGCGATACCGTTCAGATCATGGAGACGCGCCCGCTGTCCAAGCTGAAGCGCTGGCGTCTCTTGAAGATCGTCGAGAAGGCCAAATAGTTCTTTTGCGTCTTTGCGCATAAGAACCCGCGAGAAGAAAGTAAGGTTCAGAAATGATTCAAATGCAATCCATGCTCGCAGTGGCCGACAATTCGGGCGCTCGCAAGGTGCAGTGCATCAAGGTCCTGGGCGGCTCTCATCGCCGTTATGCGGGCCTGGGCGATGTCATCGTGTGCAGCGTCAAGGAAGCAACGCCTAACACCAACATCAAGAAGGGCGATGTTGTCCGCTGCGTCATCGTGCGCGTGAAGAAGCCGATCCGTCGCGCCGATGGAAGCTATATCCGTTTCGATCAGAACGCCTGCGTGGTCATCGACAACTCCGGTGCACCGCGCGGTACCCGTATCTTTGGGCCAGTTGCACGCGAGCTTCGTGACAAGAAGTACATGAAGATCGTCTCCCTGGCACCGGAAACGCTGTAAGGGGTGTGTGCAATGGCTAATAAGTTACATGTGAAGAAGGGCGATAAGGTCAAGGTCCTTTCCGGCAAGGACAAGGGCAAGGAAGGTGTGATCCTGCGCGCCATGCCGTCGACTCAGCGAGTCGTCGTCGAGAAGGTCAACATGATCACCAAGACCATCCGTCCGAACCAGAACAACCCGCAAGGCGGGCTCACCAAGGTCGAGGGTTCCATCCACGCTTCCAACGTGATGCTCATCTGCCCCGAGTGCAATCAGCCGACCCGCACGAATGCCGGTCGCAATGCCGAGGGCAAGAAGGTTCGCATCTGCAAGAAGTGCGGCAAGGAAATCGACTAGTTAGTAAGTAAGGCGTGTCCTTGACAAAAGGGCACGCGAGGCATGACCCCCCATCTTCGCGGGAACGAACACGAAGTTGAGGGGACGTAGGGTCGGAAATCCTACGTTCAAATCATCGGAAAGAGGTTAGTTAAATGGCAACTCCTCGTTTGAAGGAAAAGTACTACAACGAGCTCATCTCCAAGCTGGAGAAGGACCTCGGCGTCGACAACGTCAACCAGGTCCCCCGTCTTGAGAAGATCGTCGTCAACATGGGCGTCGGCGCTGCCGCGCAGGACGCCAAGCAACTCGATGCGGCCATGAACGATCTGCGCATCATCACCGGTCAGCAGCCCTGCATCTGCCGTGCCCGTAAGTCCATCGCCGGATTCAAGATCCGCGAAGGCATGGCAATCGGTTGCAAGGTCACGCTGCGTGGCGATCGCATGTGGGAGTTTCTGGACCGCCTGCTGTCGACCGCACTTCCGCGCGTCCGCGACTTCCGCGGCATCTCGCGCACGAGCTTCGACGGTCGCGGCAACTACTCGCTCGGCATCACCGAGCAGCTGATCTTCCCCGAGATCGACTACGACAAGATCGACCGTACCCGTGGTATGGACATCACCATCGTCACCTCTGCCCCC
>JAUNJT010000210.1 GCA_030533105.1 Eggerthellaceae bacterium | reverse complement strand
CTCGTCCGGCGCGTTCTTGTCTCTTGCGATACTGATGGCGCTTGGCGGCGGCGGCGGTTCGACGGCCGGTGGCATCAAGCTCCAGCGCGTCGGCATCATCGCGAAGTCGATCGTTGCAACCATCAAGGAGACGCTTGCACCCGATTCCGCACGCGTGACGGTCACCTATACGCATATCGGTCAACAACAGCTCACGCAGAGCACCGTTAAGGAAGCCCTAACCGTATTCATGCTGTTCGTTATCACCTACGTGATCGGCGCCCTTGCCGGTATCGCGTATGGCTATGAGGCTACGCAAGCCATCTTCGATGCGGTTGCCATGGCAAGCAATGGCGGCCTTGCCACCATCGTTTCTCCGAATATGCCTGGCGGTCTCGAGCTGATTTACATCTTCATGATGTGGGCCGGACGTCTCGAGTTCGTGACCCTGCTCGCCTTGGTCGTCGAAATCGTCGTTTCACTCGATCCCCGTAGGCATCGTCGTAGGAGCTCGCGATGAGGCGTGTTTTGTTCAGCATCCTTCTCGTGGTTGCCTGTGCATGGTCGGGCATGCTCCTAGACCATTCGGGTGCACTGTTCGCGTATGCCGATGACGAGGCAACCGAGGTCAAGCCGATTGAAGAGCGGCCGTACGCGAACGGGAACGGCTCGTCGGTTGCGAACGGAGAGGGAGGCACTATCGAATCAGGCGATGCGCTCCCTGGCAAAGCGCAGGACGTTACCAAGGGCGGTGCTGAAGAATCGCAGGATGCTGCGCTATTGGAGAGCGAAACGAACCTGGTCAACACGCAGCAGTTGCCCGACAGCTCGTTCATCTACGACATGTCTATCGTGGACCTCGCTTCAGCGGATAGCTATTACGACAATCAGATCGTGCAGGTGCTCGGGGAAGTCGTCGGCGACCGAATCTACGAAACGGCCGATTTGACGCATTGCTGGATTACGCTCGATGCACCTACGACCGAACTCGATGAGGTCATCGCAGTCTATATGACAACTGAATCCGCTCAGATGATCGATACCTATGGCAAATATAAGACGCGAGGCACGATGCTTCAGGTGCGTGGCATCTACCATTTGGCATGCAGCGAGCACCAAGGCATCAGCGATATCCATGCGGATTACGTGACCGTCGTGCAACCGGGCGTGGCCATGGGCGATACCTTGGATTTCGCATCGTTCTTGCCCGGCATCATCGCACTTGCCTGTGCAGGTGCTCTCGTTTTGGTCTATCGGCGTTTGCGCGAGAAAGAACGCTAACGCATGCCTGGCTCTCTTGAGCAATCATTTGAAACGGTATCCGGCCCGGTTCGTGCCGAGGTTGTGAAGCTCGATAGGGGCTTTCCCCTCGTACGCCTTGACGACGGCAGGGAGGTTCGATGCGAGCATGCGACCGAATTGCAGAAAGGCGGCAAGCAGCGTGCCGTCGTAGGCGACATAGTACGGATTTCATGGCCCGAAGGTCATGACAAGGCGATCATCACGGACATCGAGCCTCGTTTTCGCGAGCTTGTTCGCAAGGATCCTACCGAACGAACTCTGCCGCAGGTGCTTGCAG
>JAUNJT010000038.1:8256-14329 GCA_030533105.1 Eggerthellaceae bacterium | reverse complement strand
CGCAACGACGACGTCATCAAGTCGAGCGGCTACCGCATCGGCCCCTTCGAGATCGAGAGCGTGTTGTTGGAGCATGAAGCGGTTGCCGAATGCGCCGTGACCGGCGTACCCGATCCTTTGCGCGGCATGGCGGTGAAGGCGACCATCGTGCTTTCGAGTGGATTCAAGCCGAGCGAGTCTTTGACCGTCGAGCTCCAACAGTGGGTGAAGAAGAAGACCGCGCCCTATAAGTATCCGCGCGTCATCGATTATGTCGACGAGCTTCCGAAGACCGTCAACGGCAAGATCCGCCGTGCTGCGATCCGTGAGGCAAATAAGCAGGAGTAGACAATGTTGACGCTTAGTGAGGCTGTTCCGTTTACGACCGAACGGCTCGTCATCGTTTGCGGGCATTACGGTGTGGGGAAGACGAATTTCGCGCTCAACCTTGCCATAGATACCGCGAAAGCGGGTCATAAGGTCACGCTCGTAGATCTTGATATAGTCAATCCGTACTTTAGGAGCAGCGATTACGGAACGCTTCTGGATGAAGTCGGAATCGAGCTCGTAGCACCCGTTTTAGCGGGGACGAGCGTCGATGTTCCGAGCCTTTCGCCGCGTGTGTTCTCGGCTATCGAGCGCGCGCAGACAGGGGAGTGCATCACCATCATCGACGCGGGCGGCGATGATGTGGGCGCGGGAGCCCTAGGGCGTTTCTCGGGAGCGATCCGAAAAGCTCCGTATACGATGATCGTCGTCGTGAACGCATACCGCAATCTCACGCAGACTGTCGGGGAAGCGGTAACGATACTTCGCGAGATAGAGACCTCAAGCAAGCTTTCGGCAAGCTGTGTTGTGAACAATTCCCACCTAAAGCAGAGCACGACGAAAGAAGCGCTTCTTGCTGAAATCGATTTCGGTGAGAAGGTCGCTTCACAAGTCGATGTGCCGTGCGTGTGCACGTGCATCCCCAAGACGTTGGCAAATGCGGACGTTAACGGTGTTTTTGCGGATAGCGGGCATGGAAACATTTATCCTGTATCAATATATGTTAAAACGCCATGGGAGTGACCTTTTCGCACGTCAAGCGCTAAAGGGAGCGCCCATGGGCGTCAAAAGAGAGTAGAAAGAGGTGCAGCATGGCCAAAATCACCGTTGATGAAGGCTTCTGCAAAGGGTGCGGCCTGTGCGTCGATGCATGCCCGAAATCCATTTTGGAGTTGGACATGTCCCACATCACGCCGAAGGGCTATCATCCCGCGCATTGCATCGACATGGATTCCTGCATAGGGTGCGCATCATGCGCGACCATGTGCCCGGATGTGGCCATTACGGTAGAGAGGTGATCTGACGTGGCAGAGAAAGTCCTCATGAAAGGCAACGAGGCGCTCGCCGAAAGCGCTATCCGTGCGGGATGCCGATTCTTCTTCGGCTATCCCATCACGCCGCAGACCGAGCTTGCCGCTTACATGGCGAAGCGCATGCCGAAGGAAGGCGGAACGTATCTGCAAGCCGAAAGCGAGATCGCTGCCATCAACATGGTGTACGGCGCATCCGCATGCGGCGCGCGCGTCATGACCTCGAGCTCTTCGCCGGGCGTTTCGCTTAAAAGCGAAGGCGTCTCGTACATGGCTGGCGCAGATCTGCCCGGCTTGATCATCAACGTGCAGCGTGGAGGCCCTGGCTTAGGTTCCATCCAGCCATCGCAGTCCGATTACTGGCAGGCGACCAAGGCGCTCGGCCATGGCGACTTCCAGATGATCGTATATGCTCCTTCCACGGTGCAGGAGATGGCCGATTGCGCGTATAACGCATTCGATATCGCCGATAAGTACCGCATGCCCGTCATGATCTTGGCCGACGGCATGCTCGGTCAGATGATGGAGCCCGTGGTGCTTCCCGAACCGAAGACCGAGCTTCCCGAGAAGCCGTGGGCATGCACCGGCCATAAGTTCGAGCGTGAGCACAACATCGCCAATTCGCTGTATCTGACCGCTGAGGACCTCGATAGGCTCAATGTCGAGCGCTTTGCGCGTTACGAGATCATCAAGCAGAATGAGCAGCTTGCCGAGTCCGTCATGGTAGAGGATGCCGACATCGTGGTCGTCGCGTTCGGGGCAAGCGCCCGTATCGCACGCAGCGCCGTGGTCTCGGCTCGCAAGGAAGGCATCAAGGCGGGCCTTATCCGTCCGATCACCTTGTGGCCGTTCCCGACTGATGCCATCAAGGAGACGCTTGGCACTGCGAAGGTGTACCTGTCGGTTGAGATGAACATGGGCCAGATGGTCGATGACGTCCGTCTCACCGTCAACGGAGCTGCCCCTGTCGAGTTCTTCGGACGTACGGGTGGCGTGATCCCTTCGCCTGCCGAGGTGCTTGCGAAAATCGAAGAGATCAACGGGAAGGTAGGTGCATAAGTCATGGAGAAGGAAACCAAGATCGTCTTCCAGCGCCCGCATGCACTGCTGCCCGTTGTGACGAATTACTGCCCTGGTTGCGTTCACGGCATCGTGAACCGCTTGGTTGCCGAGACGCTCGATGAGCTGGATATCGAAGGCAGGACCATCGGTGTCGCACCCGTCGGCTGCTCCGTCATGTCGTATAACTTCTTCGGTTGCGACATGATCGAGGCCGCCCATGGCCGCGCTCCCGCGGTCGCTACCGGTGCGAAGCGTACCAATCCCGACAACATCGTGTTCGCGTATCAGGGCGATGGCGACCTCGCCAGCATCGGCATGGCGGAAACCGTCCATGCGGCAACGCGCGGCGAGCACATCACCATCATCTTCATCAACAATGCGATCTACGGCATGACGGGTGGTCAGATGGCTCCCACGAGCCTCCCAAACCAGGTCACGCAAACGAGCCCCTATGGCCGTGACGTTTCCACGGCGGGTTATCCCGTACGCGTGTGCGAGCTTTTAAGCTCGCTTGACGGTCCGGCATACATCGAACGCGTATGCTGCGATACGCCTGCGAACGTCCGCAAGGCCAAGAAGGTCATCAAGAAGGCCTTCCAGTACCAGATCGATGGCATCGGTTATTCGTTTGTCGAGGTGGTATCGACCTGCCCGACCAACTGGGGTATGACTCCGCAGGCTGCTTTCGAGTGGATGCGCACCAACATGCTTCCGTACTATCCGCTCGGCGTGTACAAAGATGTCGTTGCCGAGGGTTATGCGAACGCTGCTGAAGCCGCATATGCGCGTGCAGCCGACTGTCCGATCGTGACGGGAGGGGGTGCGCAATGAGCCGTGAACTGAGAGTCGTTCTTGCTGGTTTCGGCGGTCAGGGCGTTTTGTTCGCAGGTAAGGTCATCGCCACTGCGGGCCTTATCGAGGACCGCGAGCTCTCGTGGCTGCCTTCGTATGGTCCCGAGATGCGCGGCGGCACCGCGAACTGCAGTGTGTGCCTTTCCGATGACCCCATCGGCTCGCCGCTCGTTTTAGATCCCGATGTGCTGATCGCGATGAACCAGCCTTCGTTCGACAAATTCGTCGATGCTGTCGTGCCCGGCGGCCTGATCATCGCAGACACAACCTTGGTCCCGACGATCAAGGAGCGCGATGATGTGACCTTATGCATGGTCGATGCGCAGCAGATCGCCGAAGCCAATGGTCTGAAGGGCCTCGGCAACATCGTCATGGTCGGCAAGCTTTTCGAGCAGACGGGCTTCTGCGCGCGTGAAACGCTCGATGCCGCCATCGACCACTGTGTTCCGCCTAAACGCGCAGCGATGATCGAGATGAACAAGAAAGCACTTGAATTGGGGATGAACGCATAATGGTTAACGAGCTTGCAGAGATCGGCGAGCGCATCAAGGGATTGCGCGAAGCGTGCGACGTCACCATCGAAGAGATGGCCGAGAGCCTTTCCGTCGACGTGGAGACGTATGCGAAGTGGGAGGAAACGGGCGAGGACGTCCCGATTTCCGCGATATACCATATGGCGAATGAATTCGGCGTCGAATTCACCGAGATCTTGACCGGCTCGGCTGCCAAGCTCGATACCTATCAGGTTGTCCGTGCAGGCCAGGGACGTGAAGTCGACCGCTATCCCGGTTATTACTATCAAGACCTCGCCTGGCGTTTCTCCGGCAAGATCATGCAGCCTCTGCTCGTCGTGCTCGATCCGAGCGACGAGCCGGCGAAGATGGTGTCGCACACCGGTCAGGAATTCAACCTCGTGTTAGAGGGTTGCGTCATCGTGAGCTGGTGCGACAAGGAATTCGAACTGCATGCGGGCGATAGCATCTACTTCAATCCGAGCCTGCCTCACGGGCAGCGCTGTGGTGGGGATGTTCCCGCTAAGTTCGTGACCGTCATCGCAGAGTAGACTCGAGGAACGGCCGATATGGATTACATCCTTAAGAAATATTGCCCGCGCATAGAGTTCGACAGCTACGAGGACTTCTATGCGAACTTCAAGATCAACGTGCCCGAGGTGTTCAACTTCGGGTTCGACGTCGTGGACGAATGGGCGCGCGTAGAGCCCGACAAGCCTGCGCTTCTGTGGTGCAACGATGCAGGCGAGGAGCGCTTGTTCACGTTCACCGACATCAGCCGCCTTTCCAATAAGACGGCCAACGCATTTTCGAAGCTCGGCATCGGCAAGGGCGATGTCGTCATGATGATCCTGCGCCGCCGCTGGGAATACTGGGTTTGCGCCGCTGCATTGTGCAAACTCGGCGCAACGCTCATTCCGGCGTCGCTGCAGCTTACAACGCACGATATCGTCTACCGTGCTAACAGCGCGAACGTCAAGATGATGGTGTGCGTATGCGATGAGTACGTGAATACGCAGGTGGAAGGCGCGCTGCCCGATTCGCCGAGCATTCAAAACAAGATCGTCGTTGCGGGTGAGCGCGAAGGTTGGATTCCGTTCGATACGCTCATCGCGGATGAGCCCGATACGTTTGAGCGTCCGACGGGCGATGCTGGTGTGACCAGCAAGGACATCATGCTCATCTATTTCACGAGCGGCACTACGGGCAATCCGAAGCCCGTCATGCACAATTTCGCGCATCCGCTCGGGCACATACTCACTGCCAAGTACTGGCAGCAGGTACGCGAGAACTGCCTGCACATGAGCGTCACCGATAGCGGTTGGGCTAAATTCGGCTGGGGCAAGATCTACGGTCAGTGGATCGCCGGTGCGACCATCTTCTGCTACGACATGGACAAGTTCATCCCGACGAAGCTTCTCCAGAAGATGCAGGATTACAAGCTCACCACCTTCTGCGCTCCGCCGACCATGTACCGCTTCATGCTGCAGGAAGACGTGGCTGCCTACGATCTTTCGAGCATCCAGAACTTCGCGACGGCGGGCGAGCCTTTGAACGCCGAGGTAACCATCAAATGGGAGAAGCTCACGGGCAGAAAGATCCGCGAAGGCTTCGGTCAAACCGAAGGTCCCGTGCTCGTGGCCACGTATCCGTGGATCGAGCCGAAGCCGGGTTCCATGGGCAAGCCGAGCCCGCTTCTCAACATCAAGCTGCTCGATGATGACGGATATGAGGTTGAGGACGGCGAAGAGGGAGCCATCTGCATCACCGGTCTGAAGGAGGCATATCCTCCTGGTCTGTTCGTGGGCTATTACGGTATGCCCGAGGCTACGAAAGAGACTGTTGGCGGCGAGTACTACAACCTGCATGACATGGCTTGGCGTGACAGCCAAGGCTATGTGAGCTTCGTGGGACGTAATGATGATGTCATCAAGTGCTCCGGTTATCGCATCAGCCCGTTCGAGGTCGAAAGCGCGCTCGTGAAGCACGATGCCGTCATCGAGTGCGCCGTTACGGCAGCTCCCGATGCCATACGCGGTCTGGTCGTGAAGGCCACGGTCGTATTGGCCTCTGGTTACGAGCCATCTCCTGAGCTTACGAAGGAACTGCAGACCTTCGTGAAGAAGGAGACGGCGCCATACAAGTACCCGCGCATCGTCGAGTACGTCGATGTGCTGCCGCGCACCATCAACGGCAAGATCCGCCGCAACGTGATCCGCGACAGGGACCTCGAGGCGAGCAAGTAGCCCGCACCGGCCTGCCCGGCGGGTGGGCCGGACCTGTACGGACAATCATTCATCCTGCATAGGG
>JAUNJT010000038.1:0-8246 GCA_030533105.1 Eggerthellaceae bacterium | reverse complement strand
AGCGCAAGGAGATCCGTATGGAGGACGGCATCACCGAATAGTGCGCATTTGCATTATCTCGCCATACGAAATACCAGGCACTTATGAGCGATCATAGGTGCCTTCCTTTTTCTATCCCTCGATGATCTCTATGGACTCGAGGTCGGAAAACGGGATGGATGTCCTCACGATGGTGATGGTCTGGATATGTGGCTCTATGCGCGTGACGAGGCCTTGTATGGTGCGATACGCGTCCACGTCATAGTACCGGACGCGAACCATGTCATTCTTCTTGATGGCAGAGAGCGCCTTGTTCAGGGAGACGAGATCCTCTTCCTGAAGCTCTCTTTGGGGGGCAGCTGTCTTCTCGCGATCGCGTACGATCGAGAAGAAGCCTTTAAGGCTCGCGAAAGGCATGAATTGACGTGCTCGGTTGAGATCCGCCCTGCTAACAGGAAGGGAGGCTTCCTCTTCCAGCGTGTGCCACGGTTTGCGCGTTGAGCTAGGCATTGTGACCACCGACCTGCCTGTTGCGCTCCCGTCCCGTCGCCTTGTCCTTAAGGCTTATGCCCTTGAACACGGCATTCTTGCCGAAGCGCTTCTTAACCGAGATGATCGCATCCTGAAGCTCACGTTCGTGTGCGAGATCCTCATAGCTGGTGAACAGGTCGCATGTCCCGTATTCCTCGGGTACGATGGATCCGAATCCTATGTTTAAGCGTCGGATAGGTCGATTCTTCGCGCATATCTCATCGAAGAGGGAAACGAACTCGTCCAAAAGTATGGCTCGTGATGCAGTACGGCAACTTAGCTTGCGGGTGGCGTTATCGAAGTACGCGCCATTGCGCTGCCTGGTGAAGGGATCGTAGGCAGGCAAGGGATCAGAGTCGTCTTCGCCTTTACCGTAGCCGATCGATAGGGCGATCGATTCAGTGACCAAGTGCTTATCGACGAGGTCCAGAATCAGCGCATCGACCATCTCCTTTACGATGATGCGCGCCTCATCGTAGGAGTAATCGCAGGAAAGCACCTGTCCGTTGCAAAGGGAGTTTGTTTCGGGAACGTATTCGTGGATCTGCTTGATGGTGCATGGCTCGAAACCATGTGCATGGTCGATGAGATATTCCGCGTTGACGCCGAATTCCTTGTACAGCGTGCGCTCTTCCATGGCGGCGACACCCGCGAGGTCGTACACGCCGTATTTGGCGAGCCGCCTTGCGATGCCCGGTCCGACGTTCCAGATATCGGTGATGGGACGATGGGGAAGGATCTCACGCTCGAATGCCTCTTGGTCCAAGAAACCGATGTGATCCTCCACGTGCTTCGCCGTGATGTCGAGGGCAACCTTCGCCAAGAACAGGTTCGTGCCAATTCCCGCCGTAGCGCAGATGCCCGTCTCTGCGAAAACGGCATCCATCAGCATGACTGCGAGCTCTTTGGGGGTGGTGTGGTACAGCTCCAAATACGGTGTCGCGTCGATGAAGCACTCGTCGATCGAGTACACATGCATATCCTCGGCGCTGATGTATCGCAGGTACACCGAATAGATTTGGGCAGAGACCTCCATGTAATGGGCGAGGTGGGGTGGTGCCATGATGTAGTCGATGCCAGGCGGGATCTCGAACACGCGGCAGCGGTTTCGTACGCCAAGTTCCTTCATGGCGGGCGTGATGGCGAGGCAGATGGTTTTGTCGGTTCGCGTGGGGTCGGCGACGACCAGATTCGTCGTGAAGGGATCGAGCCCGCGCTCAACGCATTCGACCGAAGCGTAGAAGCTCTTCAAATCTATGCAGAGGTAATAACGCATTGGCTCGATTCCTAAGGATGATGGTTTAGCCGCCTTTGGAAAAACTAGTACAATTGTACCCTTTTTGAGACAAACGAGGATGCTGGATGTGCGTAAAACCCCGATTACCACCGATTTGGAGGGTAACTAATCACTTCGCATCGTCTGATGAAAAGGTTTGATGATACAATGCCCTTGTCTTTAAAAGCGGTACAGAGAGACCGACAAGGCAATTTTAGATTTTGCGCATGCACTTGATGCGCATCTTCGCGCGAAGGCGAAAGCCTCATCGCACGTCACGGGTCGGCTCGCTGTACGCATCGAAAGGAGCGTACATGGTCGACATTTCCCAAGCGAAATCGATATGTATGGATGCCTCCGAGGTCGATCGGGCGTTGACGCGCATCGCCCATCAGATCCTAGAGGCGAACAAAGGCGCTAATGAAGTGGCGCTCGTCGGCATCGTCACGCGCGGCGATTCTCTTGCCATGCGCCTGCGTGACATCATCCGCGATATCGAGGGTATCGAGGTCCCCCTAGGCAAGCTCGACATCAGCTTCTATCGCGATGACTTCGCCACCTACATCAGCCCTGAGCTGCTCAACACCGACATTCCCTTCGACATCGATGGCATGCATGTAGTTCTCGTCGATGATGTGCTCTACACCGGACGCACGATCAGAGCTGCTCTCGATGCTCTGATGGATATCGGAAGGCCCGCCTGCGTGCAGCTCGCCGTGCTTGCCGACCGCGGGCATCGCGAACTTCCCATCAGGGCGGATTACGTTGGGAAGAACATCCCGTCATCGTCGAGCGAGAACGTGCGCCTGTATCTCGAGGAGGTCGACGGTATCACCGCTATGGCCATCTTCGACATCGCCCCAGGCACGCGTCCGGGATCTGCGCCGCTCCCTCAGAAAGGCGGTGAGTGATAAAGATGGCATTTCCGCATAAACATCTCATCGATATACGAGAGTACTCAGCTGACGACATCATGCTCTTACTCGAGACGGCGCAGCGCTTCAAGCAGATCAACGAGCGCCGTATCAAGAAGGTCCCCACGTTGAAGGGATTCACGGTCGTCAACATGTTCAACGAGCCCTCGACGCGTACGCGCTCTTCGTTCGAGATCGCCGAGAAGCGCCTTTCATGCGATGTGCTGAACTTCGGGGGATCATCGACCTCAACGGTGAAGGGCGAGAGCCTAACCGATACGGTCGAGACGCTCTGCTCCTACAAGATCGACATGATCGTCGTGCGCGATAAGCACGCAGGCGTGCCGCGCAAGATCGCCGATACGGTCGATGCGCATGTCATCGATGCGGGAGACGGGAAGCACCAGCATCCTACGCAGGCCCTCCTCGACCTGTATAGCATCTGGCAGCAATTCGGGCATTTCGAGGGGCTTCGCGTCGGCATCGTGGGCGATATCTCGCACTCACGCGTGTGCGGCTCGCTCATCCCTGCGCTAAAGACGCTCGGCGCGCATGTCACGATCATCGCGCCGCCGACGCTCGTTCCCCTAAACCCTGAGGTACTGGGCATCGATGAGGTTTCCTCCAAGCTCGACGAAGTGCTCCCGAGTCTCGATGTCGTATACATGCTCCGTATCCAGCGCGAACGCCTCGAAGGCGCGCCGTTCCCGAGCCTGCGCGAGTATCACATGCTCTTCGGTTTGACGAAAGAGCGCGATGCTCTTATGAAGCCCGAAGCCATCATCTGCCATCCCGGACCGATCAATCGCGGAGTCGAACTCGATAGTTTCATGGCAGACAATCCCGCGCGTTCGGTCATCCTCGACCAAGTGTATGCCGGCGTGTTGGTTCGCATGGCAGCCTTGTATCTGCTGTTAGGAGGTAACGAGCAATGAGTTTGCTTATAAAGAACGTGTTGGCGATCGATGGGCAAGTCGGCCTGCACGAGGTTTGCGACATCCGCATCGAGGATGGTCTGATCGCAGAAATCGGCAAGGATCTTCCTGAAGATGGCAGTGAAGTACGCGATCTGACGGGCTGCGTTGCCACGCCGGGTTTCGTGGACATCCACGTGCATCTGCGCGAGCCGGGATATGAGTACAAAGAGGATATCGAAAGCGGCACCCGTGCGGCTGCCCATGGCGGCATGGTCGCCGTCTGCTCGATGCCGAATACGAATCCTGTGACCGATACGGCGAGTACGATCGAGTTCGTCCTGCGCCGCGCACGCGAGGCGGGTCATTGCCGTGTGCTTCCTTCAGGCGCATGCACGCAAGGTCTCAAAGGCGAGATCCTTGCGGAGATGGGCGATATGGCGCTTCACGGAGCCGTTGCCTTCACCGATGATGGCCGCGGCGTGCAAGATGCCGCTATGATGCGCCGCGTGATGGAGTATGCGAGCCAGTTCGACCGCCCCGTCATGGCCCATTGCCAGGATGATGCGCTCGTCGGCTCAGGTCAGATCAACGAGGGTCCGGTCAGCACGCTTTTGGGCCTTACCGGATGGCCGGCGCAAGGTGAGGAGATCCAGATCGCACGCGATATCGAACTCTGCCGCCTGACCGGCTGCCACTATCATGTTCAGCATGTGACGACAGCGCGAGGCATCGATCTGATCCGCCAAGCGAAGGCAGATGGCCTGCCCGTGACCTGCGAAGTCACGCCCCATCATCTGTTCTTGGACGAGACCTGCATAGATGATTCCTATAACACATACCTCAAAGTGAATCCGCCGCTGCGCTCTGCTGATGATGCGAAGGCTTTGCTCGAGGCGGTTATCGATGGCACCGTCGATGCGCTTGTCACCGACCATGCTCCGCATGCTGACTTTGAGAAAGACCGTGAGTTCGAAGAGGCGCCCTTCGGCATGACGGGCATCGAGACTGCGCTTTCGCTCTACATCACGAAGCTTGTCGACCCCGGCATCATCACGTGGGAGCGCCTCGTCGAGTTGCTCGCTGCAAACCCGCGCGAGATCCTCAACCAACCGAAAGTGAAGCTTGCGGTTGGCTATCCTGCCGATATCACGGTCACGGATCCGAAGATCGAGTGGACGGTCACGCCGGATGAATTCGAATCGAAGGCATATAATTCCGGTTTCCTCGGTTGGGAGCTAAAGGGGCGTGCACGTGATGTGTACGTCGATGGGAAGGCGACGCTTAAAGATGGCGTGGTCTGCGATTAGCTAAAAGAGGGGAGATGCCTTATGCCAGTGATCCAACGCGATTGCACTATTGTCGCCCATAAGCACCTTACGGGGGATCTGTGGCGCCTCGAGCTAAAAGCGGCCTATATCGCTCCGCTCGTGAAGCCGGGGCAGTTCGTCCACCTTCGCATACCCGGCTTCGAGCAGCACATCCTGCGTCGTCCATTCTCGGTATACCAAGTGGATGTTGAGAAGCAGGCTATCTGCATCATCTACCGTGTCGTAGGCAAGGGAACGAAGCACATGACGGAACTTGCCGTCGGCACGGATGTCGACCTCATCGGCCCCACGGGAAGGCCGTGGCGCATTCCAGAAGGCGCCAAGAAGATCCTTGTCATCGGAGCTGGAGTAGGTGCCGCGCCCGTGTATCTTCTGACCGAGGAGGCCTGCGCATGCGGCATTGACGTTTCGGTGGTTCTTGGCGCGCAAACGCACGAAGAGCTCATTTTCGAAGATGAATATCGGGCTTTAGGTGCCAACGTGGTTTGCACGACTGATGACGGAAGCTACGGTATCGCGGGCTTCTGCACCGATGCAGCCAAAGATCTCGCGCTCAAAGCCCAAGATGAGGGAGCGCCTTTCGAGTATTGCGCGGTTTGCGGTCCTTTGCCCGTGATGCGCATCACCGCTGGGTTCACGCGCGATATGGGCATTCCATGCGAGGTATCCATGGAGAAAAGGATGGCATGCGGAATCGGAGCATGCCTGTCATGTGTTCTCGATACCATCGATGGCAAGAAGCGCGCTTGCGTTGACGGCCCCGTATTCGATGCGAACGAAGTGGAGTGGTGATCATGGATCGTGTATTGCTGCATGTTGATATCGCCGGATTGCATATGAAGAATCCCGTCACCGTCGGAAGCGGTTGCTTCGCCGCGGGACGCGAGTATTCAGCTTTCATCGATCTTGCCGCGCTCGGTGCGGTGACGACGAAGGGCGTATCGCTTCACGGTTGGCCTGGCAATGAGGGCATCCGCATCACCGAGACTCCGAGCGGAATGCTCAATTCGATCGGTTTGCAGAACCCCGGTGTCGACCACCTGATCAATGAGGATCTGCCATGGCTTGCCGCAAAAGGTGCTACGGTCATCGTCAATGTGGCCGGCCATAGCGTCGATGAGTACGTGAAGGTTATCGAACGCCTTGAGGATTCCAAAGCGCAGCTCGATGCCTATGAGGTGAACATCTCATGTCCTAATGTCGACGAGGGAGCTATGAGCTTCGGATCCGATCCCAAGATGGCGGGTGAGGTCATCGCGGCCTGCCGTGCCGTCACCGATAAAACGCTCATCGCGAAGCTCACGCCGAATGTGACCGACATCACGGTCATCGCCGAAGCCGTCGAAGAGGCTGGCGCGGACGCGGTCTCGCTCATCAACTCCGTCATCGGCATGGCCATCGATGCGAAGACGCGACGCTCGGTGCTTGCGCGCGGTGTCGGCGGTCTTTCGGGACCCGCCATCAAGCCCATCGCCCTCGGTATGGTGTGGCAGTGCTACAAGGCCATCGACATCCCCATCATCGGCATCGGCGGCATCCGCACGGGCATAGACGCTGTTGAGTTTTTGCTCGCTGGAGCTCGCGCAGTCGCGGTGGGCTGTGCGAACTTCCTGGAGCCAACCGTTACGCTCGAGGTCATCGATGGCATCGAACAGTATTGCATCGAGCAGGGAGTATCCGATGTCAATGAACTGGTAGGAGCTTTGGAATGGTAGACGATTTCAAAAAGATTCCGACAAATGAGCGCATCATCGTCGCGCTCGATTGCGATCATGACGAAGCGCTTGCTATAGCCGAGAGCCTTTCCGGTCTGGCAACGTGGGTCAAGGTTGGCATGACCTTGTATTATGCGTGCGGGCCGCGCATCGTCGAGGAGCTTAAAGGGCTCGGATTCAAAGTGTTCTTGGATCTGAAGCTTTTCGACATCCCTCATCAAGTACGTGGGGCCACGTGCTCTGCCGTTGCGAGTGGGGCCGATATGCTTACCGTGCATGCGTCTGGCGGCATTGAGATGATGCAAGCTGCCATGGAAGGCGCATCCGATGCGGTGTCCCGCTATGGTATCGATAAGCCGTCCATCATCGGCGTCACCGTATTGACGAGTTTCGACGATAGTGGACTACGTCAAATCGGCATCGAACGGGCAAGTGGGGAGCAGGTTGCGCTCTTGGGTTCTTGCGTTGCGCAAGCGGGACTCGACGGGGTAGTGTGCTCTCCTCATGAGGCATATGCGCTACGCAGCATACTGGGACCATCCAGCCTCGTGGTGACGCCCGGTGTGCGTCTTGCTTCTTCAACAAGCGATGATCAGAAGCGCGTTGCTACGCCATCCTTCGCATTCGGCCAGGGTGCTTCCCACATCGTCGTGGGTCGACCGATCACGCAAGCACAAGATAGGCGTAAAGCGTTCGAGCAAATCGCTCAGGAAGGCTAGTAACTATCTTCGCGTTTTGGGCCGCGACCCTTTCTGAGGGGCGCTGTGAGGGCGTTTCAGGGGTATTTTGCGCACATTTACGCATGGTTAGACGTACATTTTCCCAATGAGATCGGCGCAAGCGTTCTTTTTCGTCGCTTATCGTAATTAATTGACGTTTTTACATTGAGAAAGCGATATTTCTGGTGTAGACTTCATACACGCTGTATTTGCATTGCATGTATGTTCGGTTAAGTTCGCAGAGGGGCTTTGTGTGAGGGCTTGACAGGCATGCATGAGCTTATTAAACGGCGGCGCATTATCGGAAAGAGCGCCACTGACAAAAAGGAGAATCGTTATTATGGCTATCCCGAAACTTACCAAGAACGAGCGCGCAGCAGCCCTCGAAAAGGCAAAGGCAGCCCGCATCAAGCGCGCCGCGGTTCGTGACGATCTTAAGAACGGAAAGCTTACTCTCGAAGCCGTTTTGAAGATGAAGGACGACCCGGTCGTCGGTCGCATGAAGGTTGCAACCCTCATCGAGACGCTTCCCGGTTTCGGCAAGGCGAAGGCCGCCAAGATCATGGCCGAGCTTCAGATCGCCGAGAGCCGTCGTCTGCGCGGTCTGGGTGAGCGCCAGTACGCTGCTTTGCTGGAGCGTCTGAGCAAGTAGGAAAGCCTATGCGGCACGGCAATCTATTTGTCATCTCGGGGCCATCAGGTGCTGGTAAGGGCACGCTGGTGGCTCTGCTTTTGCGCGATGTCCCCGATGCGTGGGTCTCCATCTCCGCGACGACGCGTGCTCCGCGCAAGGGCGAGATCGATGGCGTACATTATCACTTCGTGACCCGGGAACGCTTCGAGCAGATGGTCGCCGATGACCAGCTT
>JAUNJT010000090.1 GCA_030533105.1 Eggerthellaceae bacterium | reverse complement strand
GAGTGGGTTGCCGCGCAATTGAAGGATGTCCGCGCAAAGCGGATTTGCGTGCTCACGAAAACCGATCTTGTCAATTCCGACCAAATCGCAGCCCAGGCACAAGCTGCTGATGAGCTTTGCACATGGGATGCCATGGTCGCATGCTCGTCGGTTAGTAGCTATAACCTCGATGCGTTCCTCGAGGAGGTCGTGTATTTCCTCCCCGAAGGTCCTGCATGGTTCCCGAAGGATGTGGATACCGACCAGCCTATCGAGGTGATCATAGCCGAGTTCATCCGCGAGAAGATTCTGCTTCACTTCGAGGATGAGATTCCCCATGCCATCGGCGTTCAGGTTGAAGAGATGGAATACGATGACCAAAAGGACATCGAGCACATCTACGCCAACGTCTATGTGGAGCGCGATAGCCAGAAGGGCATCATCATCGGCAAGAAAGGCGCAGCCATAAAGATGATCGGCACCCAAGCGCGTCAAGATCTCGAGCAATTGCTCGGCTGCAAGGTCTACCTGGATTTGTCGGTCAAGGTACGCAAGAATTGGCGTCGTGATGCAAATCAGATTCGCAGATTCGGATATGGTGAAGCATTGATGAAGTAGGCGCATAACGAATGTGATTGCGCCGAAGTGCGGTACAATATCCGCAAAGCGAAATAGCACTATAACGACACATCAAACGCACAAAGGAAACGCAGCCATGATCTGTCCGAATTGCTCGAATTCCAATCCCGATGGAGCGAAGTTCTGCAACGAATGCGGCATGCCTCTCGACCCGAGCAAGTCCCGCGCAGCTTCTTCCGATCCGTCTGACACCGCTCGTCCGACATCCGAGGTTCCCACCGCTTCGCTACCTCGCGTTAAATCCCTTCGCACAGCTAGGCATGCTGCTGCGACGGTGGCTGCGAGCTTGGCGGAAGACTCGATTTCCGAATATCCTACCGAGTCTATCGATTATGCTCCTTCCCATGCCGCTGCATTCCCGGATGCCTTCGAATACGATCTTCCTGAAAACGATCCGCTTTCGTATATCCCCGATCCATTTGATGCTTCGTATCCCTCATCTACTGCGCCTACCCAAGAATTGCCTTCCAGTGATTCTGGCAGCCAGAGAGGCGGATGGAACATCGACGCTACCTTGCAGATGCCCGTCGTCTTCGACGATCCCGACTCCGGCGTAGCGGATTCCGAGATCTACAGCGCTCCTGAGCCAGGTGCCGATACAGGGACGTCGAAACCGCGTCGTAAGGGCCTTATGATCCTTTTGGCAATCATCGTTTTGGCAGGAGCCATCGCTGGCGTTACCTATTTCTTCGAATTATGGGGCGGTATCCGTGTCCCCAACGTTGTCGGTATGAATGAGTCCGAGGCATTGAACGTCTTACAGGAGAAGGGCTTCTCCGTTCGCTCGATGCAGGTTAAATCCGATGACACCGAAGGAAAAGTCATCTTAAGCGATCCTAAGAGCGGCGATAGGGCACGTAAGGGCGGTGAGGTCGTCATCCATGTTGCCACACCGCGTACGATTCCCGATATCGTCGGCAAATCTGAGGAAGAGGCTAAAAAGCTCCTATCCGAATCCGGTTACGAAAACGTAACCATCCAAAAGGTGAAGTCGAACGATGACGAAGGCAAGGTCCTTTCCGTCTCGCCAGAGGCTGGGACGAAGGTTAAGGGTGCGACTCCGGTCACCGTTACCGTGGCAGAGCCCTATACGGTTCCCAACGTCGTCGGCATGGATGAGCAATCAGCAATCGCGGCAGTGCAGGATGCTGGATATTACGTATCGATCGAGTACGACTATACGGAAGGTGCTCCTGAAGGCCAGGTCGTCTCAACGTCTCCCGAAGCGGATAGCAAGTATCCATCTGAGAGCACGGTCACGATCCGCGTCACAAAATCCCGTGCCCATGAGTTGACTGACATCATGCACGGCATCCTCTATGATGGCGCTACCGCTTATATCGGGGGAACGAGCTATTACATCCACTCGGTCGAGTCGATCGAATACGTCGGAGATGATGTCGTGAACTTCTCGGTCGTCGGACAGGCATACACCGTCCTCGATGGCGAGACGGTCTATGGCTCTACCAAGACGATAACGGGGTCGGCTCATTTCGATGCAAGCAACAACTACACGCTCAATTAGGTGGTAAGCGTGGCCCAGGCAACATATTCGGCACGTGCATTGGTCCTTCGTAAGACGAAGCTTAATGAGAGTGACTTGATTTGCACGTTTCTAGCTGAAGATGGTTCCCAAATCCGTGCCGTTGCGAAGGGCGCCCGCAAGCCCACGAGCTCGTTCGCGTCGAGGCTCGAGCTATTCAGCATCGATGATCTGCTCTTCGCGAAAGGCCGCAATCTCGATATCGTCAAAGAGGCGCGCCTTGTTGAAGGCTTCGATCCTTTGCGCATAAGCCTCGAGCATACCGCCTGTGCGAGTTCGTGCGTCGAGTTCCTCGATAGGGTCTCCCAGCTCGGTCTGAAGAGCCCTATGCTCTTCGCTTTGGCTCAGGCTGCCTTCATGCATATGAGCGCTTCCGATGCTCAAAAGGCCATCCAACTAACTGCCGCCTTCCTCCTCAAGGCGCTATCCTATGCGGGTGTTCGCCCTTCGCTTGCCCATTGCGTAACATGCGGAGCCGATACGACTGCGTATCTCGAGGATCCAGAGCGGATGATGCATATTAGCTATATAGAGGGTGGCGTCGTGTGCGATGCGTGCCATGCAGGTTCGGATACGGTCGTCGTACCTGCACCGATGCTTTCATGGGCACATAGCCTTCTGCACGCGACCTTCGATCAGATAGATGGTTTCGTGGTGGATGATGACGTATCGTTCGCGCTCTTGCGTTTCTGCCAGACGTGGGCGCGCACGCATTTCTCTATCAACCTGAAATCCTTGAATTTCCTGTTCACCTGCGCTTCGACATGACAATCATGCGACAATGGTTGTGAAGCCAAACAAAGGAGGAAGCATGTATCGTTATCGTATGCAGGAATGTTGCCCGTATTGGGTCGACTTCGAGCTTGATGGCGATGTCGTCCATAACGTGAAGTTCAATGGGGGATGCGATGGCAACCTCAAGGCCATTGCGAAGATCTCCGAGGGCAAGACCGTCGATGAGCTCGCTTCGTACTGGGAGGGGAATACCTGCGGTCGCAAGCAGACATCATGCGCTGATCAATTCATCAAGGGCATGCGTGCCTGCCAAGCCGGTGTGCCTCCCTTCGTATTGAAGAATAATAGTAAGGGACTGCGTCCGTAATGGAATTTGTCCTTGTAATCCGCTATGGGAACGGATAAACTAATAAGGCTGTGTTTTGGCACGGCAACGTTTCACTTAGTTCGCATGCATCCACTGCTTGCCTACTCAGCGAAACGAGTAGTACGGTGCGGCGATAGGTAAGCGCCGCGAAACGTTTGTGCATGCGTGCACATGAAGAAAGGTGGTATATACCATGGCTGATAAGCTGAGCATCTCCAAGGAGCGCACGGCCGAGCTCATCAAGGAGTTCGGAAAAAACGAGAAGGACTCCGGTAGCGCCGAGGTCCAGGTCGCAATCCTCTCCGAGCGCATCCGCAATCTCACCGAGCATCTCAAGGTCCACAAGAAGGACAACCATACCCGTCGTGGCCTCATGATGCTCATCGGCAAGCGCCGCGGTCTGTTGAAGCACATCAAGGCAAACGATATCGAAGAGTATCGTACCTTGATCAAGAAACTCGGCATCCGCGACAACATCTAATCTGTTTCATGCAAGGGCCCGCGGTTGCGGGTCCTTGTTTTCGCAGGCTTTTGCTAGCTTGCGATGTCGGTCGAAAACGTAAAGGCGTTTTTGCTCGAGGATGCCGCGAAGAACGAGTAGCACGCATCCGAAGAAGTCCAAGGGCAATAGGGCGCTTGGAAGAAGAGAAAGAATAGAACATGGCAAAGATCGTTGAATCCTTCGAACTGTACGGCAAGCAATATCGCTTCGAGACCGGTGAGCTTGCAAAGCAGGCTACCGGGTCGGTGCTCGTCTCCCAAGGCGAAACCACGGTACTGGTGACCGCTGTCGTCTCGAAGGAAGAGAAGAACTACGACTTCTTCCCGCTGACCGTCGACTTCATCGAGAAGATGTATGCCGTCGGCCGCATCCCTGGCGGTTATCTGAAGCGTGAGGCGCGTCCTTCCGAGAAGGGTACGCTCACCGCTCGCATGATCGACCGTCCTATCCGCACCGGTTTCCCGGATGGTTTCAAGCGCGAAGTGCACGTCGTCGCAACGACCTTCGTGTGCGATCAGGTCAACCAACCAGACACCATCTGCATCATGGGCGCTTCCGCCGCGCTTTTGGCGGGCGGCGCACCGTTCGATGGTCCTGCGGCATGCGTCCGCATCGCACGCAACATCGAGACCGGTGAATTCATCGTCAATCCGACATTCGAAGAGCAGGAGCAATCCGACCTCGAGCTCACGATCGCCGGCACCGCCGACTACATCTCGATGGTCGAGGCGGGAGCCGATGAGGTTTCCGAGGATGATATGCTCGCTGCCATGACGTTCGGCCAGGAGGCAATCGCAGCGTTCTGCGAGAAGCAGGCCGAGTTCATCGCCAAGGTCAATCCCGAGCCGCTCGCATACGAGCTCCATGTAGCCGACCCGAGCATCGCCGCACGCATCAATCCTTACTTCGACCAGATGGCCGCAGCATTGAAGGATGCCGACAAGCAAGCTCGCCTTGTAAAGGTCGAGGAGCTCAAAGCTTCCATCAAGCAGGCCGAGTTTTCCGATGAGGAGCTTTCCATGTGGGGAAGCGACATCGCCGCCGAGCTCAAGTCGCTTGAGAAGCATGCGATGCGCACCATGGTCATCGAAACGGGCGAGCGCGTCGAC
>JAUNJT010000209.1 GCA_030533105.1 Eggerthellaceae bacterium | reverse complement strand
GGCAAGGTCCCTGCATTTCTAGGGTCGTCGTTCGCGTTCATCGCAGGCTATGCCGCCATCGCCCCCAACGGCGAGGCGGAACTTCTGCCTTACGCTTGCCTGGGCGTCGCATGCGCGGGGTGGCTGTACCTCATTCTCTCCGCCTTGTTCAAGGTATTCGGCGCCGATCGGGTCATGAGGTACTTCCCGCCCGTGGTCACGGGCCCCATCGTCATCGCAATCGGCCTCATCCTCTCAAGCTCGGCAATCGAGAATTGCTCGTCCAATTGGATTATCGCGCTCATCGCCATCGTGACGATCATCGTGTGCAACGTTTGGGGACGTGGCATGATCAAGGTCATCCCCATTCTCATGGGCGTAATCGTCTCGTACCTGTGCGCCATCGCCATGGGGCAAGTCGATTTCTCGGGTGTCGAGCAAGCTGCTTGGATTGGCGTTCCGGTTTTGTGGGAAAACACCGTGTTCGGCCTGTTTACCTCGGATTTCAATTCCGGGCTAGCCCTGACCGCGATCATAACCATCGTACCGCTCGCGTTTGCCACCATGATCGAGCATATCGGCGATATCTCCGCAATCAGCTCCACCTGCAACCGTAACTACATCGCCGAACCCGGTTTGCATCGCACGCTTCTCGGCGATGGTTTGGCCACTATTTTGGCGTCGCTGTTCGGGGCGCCGGCCAATACCACATATGGCGAGAACACGGGCGTCCTCGCGCTCACGCGCGTTTTCGATCCCCGCGTTGTGCGTTTGGCAGCATGCTTTGCAATCGTCTTCTCGTTCTGTCCGAAATTCGCGGCAATCATCGGCGCCATGCCTGCGAGCGTCATTGGTGGCGTCTCGCTCATCCTGTACGGCATGATCTCCGCCGTCGGCGTGCGTAACCTGATCGAGAACCGCGTCGACTTCCTCAAGAGCCGCAACATCATCATTGCGGCGCTCATCCTCGTGCTCTCCATCGGCATCGCCTACAGCACCGCGGGGGCCATCGTCCTGGTCGTCGGCGAAGTGACCATCTCCCTGTCCGGTCTTGCGGTCGGGTCGGTCGTGGGCATCCTGTTGAACATCATCTTGCCCTACGGCGACGAGTACGATGTCGTTAAGCCCCTGAAGCCCGAAATCAAGCATTAGCAGATCTCTAGCTCAACTCCGCCCGACCGACCTGCATAAGGCACTCAGGAGGGCCTTATGCAGGTCGGTCGGGCGAGTCGTTAACCTAACAAAGAGGCCTTGCTAGTTGTCCGACCGAAGGGGTGAGTCGCTTCCGCAGGCGGGCAACGATGCGGAGTGTGGGTAGAATTATTACCGCCGAGGACGCTGTAGGCGAACCCCTTCAGTCGGACAACCCGTCGAAGATGTTATCAACGGAGCCCTTTTTTATCATGTGGGGTTTGACCGAGTGAATGGTTTAGCGCTACAGCAGCGCCGCTTCCCACTCCTTCTCGCGAAATCCCACGAGAACGGAGTCGTCGAGGATGACGAGAGGTCGTTTGACCAGCATTCCATTGCTGGCAAGGAGCTCGAACTGCTCATCTTCGCTCATGTCGGGCAGCTTGTCTTTCAGCTGCATGTCGCG
>JAUNJT010000208.1 GCA_030533105.1 Eggerthellaceae bacterium | reverse complement strand
GATCAAGGTCAACGTGGTCCGCGAGACCCGCGCCATCGATTACGCGAAGTAACTGGCAAAGGCAACGCATCCTGCGCTGCGGCAATACTGAGCACACAGAAGTTGGCAGAAGGAACACCTTCTGTCAACTTTTCACATGGACGCCCTGCGTGGGGGCGCCCGCAGAATAAGATGATTTATTTAGACAACAGCGCAACAACAAGACAATATGACGAAGTGACTGAAGCCATGGTCCGTGCCATGAAAGAGGACTACGGAAATCCGTCGTCGCTCTATCAGCTGGGCGTCGATGCAGAGAAAGCTCTCAAGGCAGCGCGGCGCCAGGTGCTGGCGGCGGCCGGCGGATGCGGCGCAGCGAACGGTGACGGTGGTGGGTTCGGCGCGGACAGCTGGGAGGTCGTGTTCACATCCGGCGGAACAGAAGCCGACAACATGGCCATCTTCGGTGCGGCGCGTGCCCTGCGCAGGCTCGGCAACCGCATCGTGACGACCGCGATCGAACACCCGGCAGTTCTCGAGTGCTGCAAAAGCCTCGAGACAGAGGGTTTCGAAGTGGTGCGCGTAGGTGTCGGTGATACAGGCTTGCTCCTGATCGATGAGATGCGTGAGGCTATCAATGACCGTACGATCCTCGTCAGTATGATGCACGTCAACAACGAAGTCGGCACGGTTATGCCGGTCGGCCTGATCAGAGAAATCATGGAACAGAACGGTGCGCCGGGATTGTACCACTGCGATGCCGTGCAGAGCTTCGGCAAGATGCCTTTGCCTGCCGACGCGGATCTCATTTCCGTCAGCGGGCACAAGATCCACGGACCGAAAGGAAGCGGCGCGCTCCTCATCAGCAAAGGCCCTTCCGCGACAGGCGCTGTCAAGGCGGCGAACATTCCTGCCTTTATCGTCGGCGGCGGACAGGAGTCGGGCCGCCGGTCAGGCACAGAGAATGTGCCGGCGATCGTCGGACTCGGATGCGCGGCACAGATCGCTGCAGCGGATGGAGCGACTGGTTCGAACGGCAATCAGTATCTCTCCATGGCGGAGATCGCCGGCATGAGACAGAAACTGATGGATGGCCTTTGCGCTGAGATCGACGACATTGAGCTCAACAGTCCGTTTGAAGGAGGCACGGTGACGGGCATGTGCTGTCCGAGCGTGCTGAACGTCAGCTTCAAGGGCACAAGAGGAGAGGTGATTCTCCACACTCTTGAACAGGAAGGCATCTGCGTTTCCACCGGTTCCGCCTGTTCGTCCAACAAGAAGGGTCAGAGCCACGTGCTTCAGGCAATGGGCCGCTCTGCTAAGGACATCGAGGGTGCGATCCGGTTCAGCATCGGGCGCCTGAACAGCCCGGACGAAGTGGATACGGTGGTCGACGCAGTCGCCACGGCGGTCAAACGCTTTCGCAGACTTGGCAGCTTCAGATAACAACGAGGTAATGATGACAGACGAAATAAAAAAAGACGAATACATTTTCATAGTCAGATGCGGCGAAGTGGCGCTGAAGGGGACGAACAAACCGTACTTCGAGCGCATGCTGCTGGAGCGGATCAAGAAACTGCTGAAGAAATTCGACGGCG
>JAUNJT010000037.1 GCA_030533105.1 Eggerthellaceae bacterium | reverse complement strand
GATCCATCTTCGATAACGTGAGCTATCTTTCCCAAAAGCACGCCCTGCCTCTTGTATTCCCGATATAGTCGATAAAGGTTGTTCGTTTCATCTGTGAAGACGTGCTTCGGATCCGCGATGAGCCTGCGGATGTATTCGCCTTCAGATATCCCCGCTTTATTAGCAAAGGATGAGAGCTTTTCGGCTTCCTCGCTTGAAAGACGGATGTTCTTCTGTATGGTGCGTTTCCTACTCATCTGCGCCTCCTTGGACACAAAAGGGAAACGATTCAGCTAATCGTTTGGCTGTGTCTTTAGAGGGTTGTCCACGCATGTGGATTGAAATAACTTTCATGTTACAATTCCTTCTGTTAAGGCTCGCCCTCTTCCTCGCAGTTTCCAGGCCGTAAGGAAGAGAGGCGGGCTGATCTTTTTCCTTCTATCCGCGCTTTTTCTTTACCTCCTTTCTTGCGCGGGTTCGATGATTGATTTGGCTTCGGTGCGGGCGGTTTTTCGAGGAGCGGCAACTCGAAAATACACCCAAAATTGGCAAAAAATTGTCGTTTGGGCAAAATAGCAAGATGGATTTTGGCGATATGCAAAAAGAACAAAGATAATCCAGGAGAATACCCCAGGTCAGAGCCCATAAATTGGATAAATTGCCTAAATTGGCAATTTAAGAGAGTGCTTTTCAAAGTTTTTTAAAATGATACTTTGGAAGATCTTCAGAGGATTATTTAGCAGCAATTTGATGAAAAACCACCCTTAAAATCATGATAATTTGAGCTAAACGGCAAAGGTTTTCTTCCTTCAAGAGCCTTTAGATGTGCCATTCATCAAAAGGGATGAGGGGTGAAAAAACGACCCCGCAGATGCGGGGTCGACCATCAATCTGGGTTCGATCGATATGGATGTCGAATCTATTCTAAAGCCTTGATGTTCGCGACCAAGGGGGTCACGGCCTTCCCGAGGATCGCGTCGCTTTTTGCAATGATCTCATCGAGGTGTGCTCCGATAGCCTCCCTATGCTCTTCGATACGCGCCTGCAGCTCATCGGTCTTGTCGGCGCGGAGTTCCGTGATTGCGGTACTCTCGAGCTCTTTGAGGACCTTACGAGCACGCTCGACTTCGAGGGCTACCTCCGCAGCATCGAGGCGGACAACCATGGGGTCGTACTTGGAGAAGACGGTATCAAGGGCGTTCTCCTCGTTTTCGCGTGCGAGTGCGATGATAGCGACTTCGCCCTCATAGAGCTTGGTCGAGACGATCTCGATCATCGAGGCGTCCTGCCAGAAATCGTGCGTATCGATGAATGAACCGATCGCGCCGCCAGCGCATGCTCCTACGAAAACGCCTAAAGGACCGGTGAGTACGCCTACGACAGCACCGACGAGCATTCCGACAGTTGCGTCATCGGCCGTGTTGGCACCGGTATCGAAGCTATCGAGCATCTTGTTCTTGACGCCTTCGTTGCGGAGAAGGACAACCTCTCCGAGTTCGTAACCATTGGCGAACGGGTTTTGGCGCAGCTCCGCGAATGCTTCGAATGCATCGACTTCTTCCTTGAATACAGCGGTAACGACATTGTCCATAGCTAGCTCCTTATCCTTAAGGTGTACGTTATGTATTCATTTCTGCATAGCGGCATTGTATCAAAAGCGTTTATCGATTTCGCTCAACGCTAAGCACGATTAGCTTGATGTTCTATGACGATACGCGTATTCCTTTGCATGTCTTTTGATACAATCGGCTCCATTGTGGTTCAAATGAAGGGTTTTGAGTTGTTCGGTGAATGCCACGCACATATCTCCATGGACGGGATCAACTACGTGAAGTGCATGGCTCGTCACATTAACGGTCCCGATGAAGCGCATGTCCGGGCATGCCTTGATGCTTATCGAAAGCAAGGGATCCCGTTCGTTCGCGATGGCGGCGATAAGTACGGTGTCTCCAAGCTCGCCAAAAGCATTGCACCAGAGTACGGCATCGAGTACCGTACGCCGATCTTCGCGATATATCGTAAAGGCGGATATGGTTCCATCGTCGGGCGCGCATTCGAGAACATGCGGGAGTATGCTGCCTTAGTCGATGAGGCAGCTTCCCAAGGAGCTGACTTCATCAAGATCATGACCACCGGCATCATGGATTTCAATGAGTTCGGACGTATCACGCATTTCGATTTGGATGCAGCCGAAGTCCGTGAAATGGTGCATATCGCACATGAGCAGGGATTCGCGGTCATGTCCCACACCAACGGCAAAACCGCATTCCTCACTGCTTTGGAAGCCGGTGTCGACAGTATCGAGCACGGCAACTATATCGACCAAGAATGCATAATCGCGTTATCCGAGTCTGCTACCTGCTTCGTTCCCACAGCTACGGTTGCGAAAAACCTTATGGGCAGGGGCCTTTTCGATGAGGACGTGCTTGCGCGTATATGGTCGGCATCACGTACGGTTATCGCTTCAGCTATAGAAGCTGATTGCCTGGTTGCTATCGGAAGCGATGCTGGAGCGGTGGGGGTTATGCATGCGCAGGGTGCCTTAGATGAATACGATTGCTTTTGCGAGGCCGTAGCAGATGAAAAGCTGCGTGATACGTGCCTGAAGAGAGGGGAATCGTTCATCATCGAGAGGTTTTGCAGAGACTCTTGAGGATGAATCATCCAAGCTTGGACTTGATATACAATTACGCTGATAAAAGCGCTAACGCTCGCTTGGGCCCCTTTCGGATACTGGAGAGTCAATGAGATCTTCTTTGCGTTTTTCGCTATGTGCAGTAATCCTTGCGGTTTTCGCTGCCCTTATAGCTCCTTCTGCAGCGTTTGCAAATGAGCCTGCCGAAGGTGCGGTCGATGCGCTGGTTTTTGAGCAGGACATCGCCGTAGCGCAACCTTTAGAGGCAGATGGATTGATCCCTGCAAGCTCCGAAGGGGATCCTCTCGTTGTCTCCGTCAATGCTGACGAAAACGATGCAGACGATCTTTCGAATCTGAATAGTGAAGTATCGGAACTTGACGATTCGCTTGAAGCTGTTACGGATGATCTTGGGGAAGGGCAGATGCGGCTTGCCTCATCCGAGCCCTCTGAAAGCGTCGTCTATCGTGCGCATGTGCAGAACGTCGGCTGGCAGGACTGGGTGCAAGATGGCGAGATGACGGGCACCTCAGGCGAGGCTTTGCGCATGGAGGCCGTCGAGTTCAAGCTCGAAGGTGATTACGAAGGCGAGATATTCTGCCAGGCTCATGTGCAAAACATCGGTTGGCAGCGTCTTGAAGGCAGCTCCGTGGGCGAAGAAGCTGCGATGATCGGCACAAGCGGGCAGTCACTCCGCGTCGAGGCATTCAAGTTCACGATAGCTGGGGAGGTTTCACGCTATTACGATATCGTCTATCGTGCGCACGTGCAGAACATCGGTTGGCAGGACTGGGTCCAAAATGGCGAGATGGCTGGCACGAGCGGACAGGCGCTTCGCGTTGAGGCGCTACAGATCATGCTGGTGGCGAAGAGCGCGCCCACCGAGGAATCCGATGGCGGCCCTGGTGTCGTGTATTACACGCATGTCCAGAACTATGGCTGGCAGAGCCAGAAGGCTTCCGGCGAGATGGCCGGCACTTCGGGTGAGGCGCTGCGTATGGAAGCCATAGTCATCTATCTTGATAATGCAGCTCTCGACGGAACCCTTTCTTATCGTGCCCATGTGCAGAATGTCGGCTGGCAGGACTGGGTCGAGAGCGGGGAATTGGCAGGTACGTCCGGTGAGGCTTTGCGTATGGAAGCATTCCAAATCGTGCTTACCGGTGAAATCGCCTCTCGCTATGATGTCATTTACCGTGCCCATGTAGAGAACGTCGGTTGGCAGCCCTGGGTCGCCAATGGGGCGACCTCGGGAACGAGTGGGGAAGCGAAGCGTATCGAGGCGTTGTGCATCACCCTTGTCCGAAAAGGGACATTCGAGATTGCCGAGGGAACGTATCTGATCTCCCGTGCTGATGATGCCGAGTTGATTGCTTCCGCCAAAGCTAATGGGTCATTCTCGACTACATGGAACCCCGTCGCTTGGGAGCAGAAGTTCTACATCCGAAGTGAAGGCTCGGGCACATACTCGATTCAGTCTGTGAACACAGGTTTATTCCTCGCCGATAACGGCAGTGTGCTTTCGCAGGAAACGTTTTCGAGTGGTAAGACGAATCAGCTTTGGAGCGTTTCATGGGATGGTGGCGCGATATTTAAAAACGCAGCTACGGGGAGGGTGCTCTCTATAGCAAGCGGATCCGTTTCAGCTAAGGTCTCTGATCCTTCTAGCGCGATCCAGCATCTGACAATAAGCGATGTCCAGCTTATCCAAGACGGCACGTATCTGATCAAGAGCGCAACCAAGAATGTCGCTATCGATATCGCGGGAGCGAGTTGGCTTGCCGGTGCGAACGCGTTGGTATATACGCCCAACGGCGGAGGCAATCAGGTCTTTGATGTCGTCTTATCGCGTGATGGCGCCTATCTCATCACTTCGACCATGACGGGTAAGGCACTTGACGTTGCGAGCGGTTCGACCGCAAATGGCACGAATGTCCGACAATGGTGGAAGAATTCCGCAGATGCACAGCTTTGGTATGCGAGCATCGACTATGATGGCGCACTCGAATTCGTGAATGTCGCCTCGGGCAGGCATCTGTCAAGCGATGGCGATGGAAGCGCCGAGTCCAATGTCGTCTCATCAGATGCCACGCAGGCTTCAAACCGCAAGTGGGCGCTGGAGGCGACCACATATACTCCCGATCCCGTGCTCGCTCGAGCACTCGACATCGCGCAATATGAGTGGAGCAGCACGGATTATCTGATTCTTGTGGACCTTACCAATAACCGTACCGTGATATTCGAATGGACGAGCGGCGAGTGGGAACCCATCTTCAACTGGACATGCTCCACAGGTGCTCCCTGGTCACCAACGGTTCTGGGTGATTATGAGGTGACGGGGAAGGGCTATTCTTTTGACGGCGCCTTGGGCGGGGAACCGTATACTTGCTATTACTATACGCAGTTCTATGGTGACTATCTCTTCCATTCCGTTCCGTATCATCAAGGAACGTGGAACGTGCAGGACGCTACCTTAGGCGAGTCGGTCTCGCATGGATGCGTTCGCCTTGCCACCGAGAACGCTAAGTGGATCTACGACAACATCCCTTATTACACGCACGTTTACACCTACTACTGAGTGCAAGATGCCGCCTATGGATACACGAGCGATTCAACATTCAGGACAACGTAGTTCGAAGCGCTTTATTAAGGGCATCTTGCTTGTTTCGATAGCCCTCTCATTGATGGTTGCATCCGTGTGCGCGCTTTCCGGGTGCAAGAGCAAATGGGACAATCTGTCGTATGAAAATGGCAGGTTTATGTATGTCGTCGATGGGAAGCAGCAATTCCTGACCGGCATCGATGTGAGCGATCACAACCATTACATCGATTGGAGAAACGTTTCGCTCGATGGCATTGACTTCGCGTTCGTACGCGCCGGCAACCGTGGATATACCGAAGGATGGTTGTATGAGGACGAACGTTTCGAGGAGAACTACACGCGAGCGAAAGCGAATGGCCTATTTGTAGGCGTCTACATATTCTCCCAAGCGGTTTCTGAGGAGGAAGCGATCGAGGAGGCCGACTTCGTGTTGGGTCTTTTGCACGGTCGCTCTCTCGATTTGCCGATCGTCTTCGACTGGGAATCGATTGCAGATGCGCAAGCGCGTACTGATGATGTGTCACCATCGACGCTTACGTCATGCGCTTTGGCATTCTGCAAACGCATCGAGGCAGCTGGGTATCAGCCGATGATCTACACGAACCTCAAAGACTCGTCTCGCTACGAAATCAGCCGTCTTGATGCTTATCCGGTTTGGTTCGCACAATATGGCGTCAGCGAGCCTCAGGCGAGCTTCGATATCACCATGTGGCAATACACCTCATCAGGTAGCGTGTACGGCGTGGAAGAAGATGTTGACCTCGACATTTTGTTCTTAGATGCCGATAAGCCGATTCTTTCCGGCATCGGTTGATGTTGACCTGCACATTCTTAACTCCGTTGCCATTAAGACATATAGCTATTTTAAGGTGCGTTACGGTAGAATACTTCCGTTACGCAAGTAATCGAGTTGTGTGCAAACAAGATGCAAGGTTGTTATTATGGTTGACGAATCCGCCGATACTCTCATCGAACAAGTAGATGTCGATGACGTGGTCGAGGACATGGATGCTTCTGAAGAATCTGATGTCCAAGTCGTTATAACCCGCAAGAAAGAGCGTGCGAAGATCACGCAGGAAGCTCATAAAGACGCCGAAGAGGCTGTTGCCATGGTCGGCGTTGCCATGGCATCAGATATATTGGCCGATGAGGCGATGCGGGCTACCGCAATCGCCGAGAAGAGCGGGGATCGCGAACGCATCAAGGCCGCGCGCAAAGCAGAGCGCGAGGTAAGGAAGAAGGCGAAAGCCGATCATAAGGCCGCTACCGAATCGGCTAAGCAGGCATACGATGCCATCAAGTTCAGCGACCCGAATTCCATGGGCTTCATGCGTTTCGTCCAGGTTGTATTCGCGATACATATCGCCTCTGTTCTCATCTTGCTCGTCTTAACGTCACGAGATACCGTCAATTACAGTTTCGAGAACATATTGGACTGGTTGATGGTCGTATTAGAGGGAGTTTCGTTCTTCTTCTTCATCAATCGCTATAAGGTCGGCCGGCCGTTCGTTATCGGCATGTGCGTGATAGGATTATTGCTCCCCACCATCTTCGATGTGATGTATGGGACATTCAACCCCATCGTGACGATCGTAAACGGTGCCTGGTATATCTTCTTAATCTTCTATTTCCTATTCTCCAGGCGTGTCAAGGCGACGCTTGTCAACGACATCAGCTTCAGGAAAGGCGAATACGAGGCCGAAAATTTCGTATTCGACCGTCGCGGGTGGCCTTTCATCCGCAATCTGATCATCTTCTTCTTGGTGTTTTCCACACTGGGCCACTTCATGGAGATCGGCATGTGCCAATTCATCATCATGGGCCTGGTGGAAGGCGAAGTCGATACAACGAACACCATGCTGTATCGCGATTTGATGTTCCCGTTCCCCATGGAGGGCGCGGTCGTCGTCATCATCGCCTTGTTCCTCTACCCATTCTATACGTGGTTGAAGAAGAAGTGCAAACCAGTCGTCTTCGCATACATCATCAGCTTCGTCACGAGTGCGCTTCTGTGCGCTGCCATTGAGTTCTGTGCTGGCCTCATATTCAATGCCGATCTGCAGAACTGGGATTACAGTAATCAGTTCGGCAATATCATGGGACAGGTGTGCCTCCAGAACACCATCGCGTTCGGTGCGGCTGCCTCGATCATCAACTGGTGGGTTTATCCCTTGCTCGAGAAGATGCTCGCGCGCGTCCCGAACGACATCATGAACATCGCCTTCGCTTTCATATTGATGTTCAATACCATCATATGGTCGCTCTATATCATCGTCCCGCCTTGGATTAGTAATGAGAACAAAACGCCCGAGGAGCTTGCCCAGCTAGAGCAACAGCAAGATATCGAGGCGATTCAAGAGGAGAGGAATCAAATCTCTACCGCTATAGAGATACTCGATGCTTCGATGTCGGCATACGCAACGAGCGTTCAAGATAATATTGGCATCACTGATGCAGAGCGGGAGAAGATACTCGCTGAGATTGATGAGATTCTGACCCACATGGATGCGATAGAGGACACCTTGAACGCAGAGCTTCCCGAAGAGCTCATCCCGCCTTTGGAATCGCTTGAATCCTCTTAGCTTTAACCGGATCTTTGATAGACGTTCTTCGTGCGAGGAGTCGATTATGTCGTTGGATAAGGCGCGAAAGCACCTTGAGTCTGTCGGGTTGGCGGACCGCATCATGTTATTCGAGCAATCGAGCGCCACGGTTGAGCTAGCAGCTTTGGCGGTAGGTTGCGAGCCTGCCCGCATTGCCAAGACCTTGTCTTTCCATGTTGCAGATCGTGTCGCGCTCATCCTGTTCGCAGGCGATGTCCGCATCGACAATCGCAAGTTCAAGGATCGCTTCCACACCAAGGCGAAGATGCTCTCTGCTGATGAGGCAGAGCCTTTGATTGGACATGGTGTAGGAGGCGTGTGCCCGTTCGGCGTGAACGACGGCTGCGACATCTATTTAGATGAATCTTTGAAGCGATTCGACATCGTTTACCCCGCAGCCGGAACTCCCGCTTCTGCTGTCCGTCTATCTCCCGATGAGCTTTTCTTCGCATGTGCTCCATGCGAATGGGTCGATGTCTCGAAGCTTCCGGAATGATCGGGCTTATCTATGGCGACTTTAGAGGATTCGGTTTTCGCACGAAAAAGATTTCTCATCGATAAGCTTACGTCTTGCGGATTTGAAAGAGTCGATGGGGGATACTCCTTCACGTTTGAATTCATGGATGGGGAGTTCGAGGCGGCATTTACCGTATCCGATGACGGTTCATATGCAGGCAAGGTCATCGATAAGATGAATGACGATGAATATGCTCAGCTCCGTATCGAGAGCTTCAAAGGCGCATATGTCAGTTCCGTTCGCGCCGCATATCTTGAGTTGCTTGAGGACATCGCGAAAGATTGTTGCGTTGACGTGTTGTTCGCATTCGACCAGGCGAATCGCCTAACCGAGCATATCTTCAAACATTACGCCATCAATCCCGATTTCCCATTCGGGCAGAGCCAATACCAAAGCTATGGGACGTTCAGGCATCCCGAGAACGGCAAATGGTTCGCTCTCGTCATGAATGTGAAATGGAATGCTCTTTTGAAAAACGGGTGCGAAGACACCATAGATATCGTCAACCTGAAAATCGACCCGATAACAAGCGAGTCCCTCTGCAGCATTGAAGGCATCTATCCTGCCTACCATATGAATCATAGGAATTGGATCTCGGTAGTCTTGGATGACACGTTAGAAGATGGGGAAGTGTTCAGTCTCCTCGATACGAGTTTCAAGCTTACGAGATGATTCGAGCAAATGTGTATTTCGTCTATAGGGAATCATTGAAACAGGGTGCAAGAGTGTGCCATTGGTAAGATGAAACCCGCATTTCGTTAAGCATCTCCAGTGCACATCTGATGATTTTTTGGGAGTCAAAATGGCAGGAAAAACCTCGCGTACGATTGGGTTTCGGATCTGCCAATCCTATTTCGTTATCTTGATGGCGTTAGCGCTCGCCTTCGGTGCCGCATGCCCGCCCGCGAGATTTGACTACGATATTAGCTTGCTGCGCGTACTTATCCTCATGGTCGGCGGTACGGTGACTTTATGGCTTATGTCGCGCGGCGGGAAGAATGCGCGTTTTGTTGGAGCCATAACCGCATGCATCTTCATCGTGCTCACCACGATAGACATGTTCTTCTATGGAGCCATGCAGGAGATAGCCGGGCGCTTCGGACAGGTTCTATCAGTAGTCCTTTACGCCTTTGAACTTATCGGTTCTTTATACGTGGTCGGATATATGGTTTTCGCGCCAAGTGCGAAACGGCAGTTGTCTCGAGAAGCCAATCTCACGCCAGGGCCCGGTGGGCATAGCTGGGATATCCCCTTGAAGAAGAGGATCAAACATCAGTACTTCTGGCGCGATCTCGTCATCTATTTCGTTACCTTCTCTATTTTGGGCCATTGGCTGGAGATGCTGTTCTGCGAGCTCATCATCGCTGGCGTATTCATGGGCGACTATGATCCGACGAACGCGATGCTCTGGAAGCAGTGGTTGTTCCCGTTCACGGCTGAAGGCGCTGCAGCGGTGGCCATCGTGTTTTTGCTGCATCCCGCAGCTCGGAAGATCTTGGAGAAGACGGGGGATAGGCTTTGGCTGGCTGTGCTTCTAAGCTTCCTCTTGAACTTTGTGGTCTGTACGTCAATCGACTTCGGTACCGGTATGGCGGTTAACCAGGATTACTCCTTGTGGGACTATAGGGAGATCCCGTTCAACTTCATGGGACAGGTCTGCTTGCAGAACTCCCTCGTCTACACGTTAGCCGCCACCTTGATCGTATGGGTGTTCTATCCGCTTTTGGACAGGTGGATCAGACGCTCTCCAGAAGGAATCGTGAATGCCGTCGCCTTCGGACTGTTCGGCATGTATCTTTTCCTCGCAATGCTTCATTTCATAGATTACACGGCGATGCCATTCTTCAATTAGACTCTTAAAGCCTGCCTCAGGTTTTCATTCGATAATCGCTATAATTGATGAGTTCCAAAACAACGGTTCGCAGCTTCATGATTCCGTTGCGAACCAGCCAGTTTTACAGGAAGTGACTTGCATGGACGAAAATGAGATTCAATACCCCTCTTTCACAACGGCAGCGGAATTCGCCGAGTCAGCCGCAGAACTTGAGCCTATCACCTCGTATGTCGAGGAGAAGACGTATGACATCGTCGTTGTCGGTGCCGGTACTGCAGGCGTTCCCGCGGTTCTAACTGCACTAGAGGAGGGTGTTTCAGTATGCTGCCTGCAGAAGGAAGCAACACCTATTTCCCAAGGGAATGGCTCCTCTGGTGTCATCATGTCAGAATCGACCTTGCCTGGCGTTCTCCGTTGGATCCAAGGTATCCGAGTACGCAACAACTTCCGCGTCAATAACGAGTTGTTCAGGTTCTACGCTTTCCATTCCGGAGAGACGGTCTGCTGGCTCGATAAGCTTGCCGACATCGTCGGATACCCCGCGGTTTCGCATTCAACGGCGACATCGATCTTCTACGAGAACGGTGATCGCTGCATCCTTGCCGGCCATCAATTCGGATACAAGCCCCAGAGCAACCATCAGCTCATCTGCAAGCTTGCGAAACTCGCTGAAGAACGCGGTGCCGATTTCTTCTATAAGACGCCCGGCGTGCAGCTCATCAAGGAAGATGGTCGTATTACCGGCATCTTCGGCAAGACACAGGACGGTAACTATATCAGGTTCAATGCAAACATCGCCGTCATATTGGCAACAGGTGACTACTCCAACAACAATGCCATGGTCGACCATTATCTTGGCGATATCTCACGCTTCGATCGTAAGCAAAGGGGCAAGACAGCCGATGGCCATTTGATGGCGATTGCCGCCGGCGCGCACATGGTGCCTCCCGGACACGCCAAGCAGGTACATGATGCCGATGCAGCGGGCAACGGCTTCGCCGCCATCCCGCTTTTGGCCTTAGATGCAAATTGCAATCGTTTCATGAACGAGCAAGATACCTCCATGCCATTCTGGGTGAACGAGTTGCGCAAGCTTTACGACCAAGAAGATCCAGGTGTGTTCTTCCGCTTCTTCGATGGCGACTATCAGAAGAATTATCCAAGCGCGCCTTCTCCTGAAGCTTTACAGAAATACATCCCCGGTGCGGTTGAGAACCCGCAGGACGTGTACATCAAGTGGATCGGCCTGCATTGTTGCGATACGCTCGATGAGCTGGCAGGGGAGTTGGGACTTGATCCCGATAAGATGAAAGCATCCATCGATCGTTATAACGAGCTATGCGAAGCGGGGTCGGATACCGACTTCGGCAAAGAGGCGAAATGGCTCTTCCCGATAAAGACGCCGCCGTTTTGGGGTATCCGCCAATGGGTTCGCGTGACTTGCATCGATGCCGGCGTCGAAGTCGATGGGCACTACCAAGTCGTCGATGAGAACCATAATCCCATCCCTGGGCTTTTCGCCGTAGGCACCACGGGCGGTGATTTGTGCGGGAATGCCGACTGGGCCATGGGAGCTGGAGTCTCGTCCGGACATTGTTTCAATGCAGGACGTTATGCCACCATCTATGCCATAACGGGCGACCTCGTTCCCACCAAGCCCGTTTCATGGGATGAGGTGAAGCATCTCTATACGGACGAGCTTCATGACAGTACATGGAGTTGGCAGCACAAATAAATATCTGAGGATGCAGCCAAGTTTTAGCACCTGCTGTCTATGACCTCAGAGCATTTCGTGGTAAGATACGCTTCCGCAAATCAGATGTCTTCATGCGTTTGATCCCGGCGCTCAAATACGTGGTCTTTTCTCTATGGAAATGATCTCGTCATAAGGAGGTAACCGATCTCTAATAGAGAGGAGCTTTCTTATGCAACGAGATCTTTCAAACAACGATTCTGCAATTACCCGAAGCATTGCCGATAGCGAATACGGCAACGGGGTCCTGTACCGTGCAGGCGATGTCCTGTTCAGCGTACGACGCGATTCTTGCGAAGGCTGGGTATATACGGTCTATGAGAAAGACCGAGAAACGTATATGTTCGATACGCCTGCTGGTGGTTACATCGAAGGCCTTCAGGGCTGTTCGGCATCCCGCATCGCATCATATGTTTCCGAGATCATATCTGCCGGTAGCGAAGGCATCGAAGCGCTTGACGTTCCCATGTCCGAATTCCTCAATCATGTTCGCCAACGACCCATCTTCACGTATCGGGGTGTAAGCGTGTTTTGCGATCCGATATACCGCGCGAACGGGAAATCGCAAACATCGGAAATCATCTCCACGATCAAACGTCTTATCGACGATAGGCTTGCCTTGAGCATCTTGCTATATCGGAGCCGCATAAGCGGCAGATACTCGATGAAGCTGATCGCTGCAGGCGACGATGAGAGATACTCTGACGAGCCGTGTGTGCTAATCGAACGAGCTGATGGCACTCAAGGCCAACTCATCTACGATTCGTCAGTGCTCTGCGATGCAGACTCGATTGACTACGATATCTCGTGGGCTTACGACCTTTGGATGGAGCCTGTATTTATCAATTGGCACGTTGACGGTCCGTGGATCGAGTAGCCGATTAGTAGCAGTCAGTACGCCTGTGCAAAAGCGCGGGCGTACTTTCTCTTACGGCATTAATGCAATCTAAGTCGATATCGGCGACGATGAGCGCTTCATGCTCTATTGAATCCGATGGCATGGTTGTCTTGTTTGAGCTGACATCGATCAAATCCTTCGGCATGTCCGCCCAAGGCGTTTTCTCGCCACGGGCGAGGAGGGCGCCATCAGGTCCGAAGACGCAGCTGTTTCCGATGTATCCTGTATCAGCGCGCGAGACACCGGCGACGAACATGCAGTTCTCTATGGCACGGGCGCGAAGCAGTGTTTCCCACTGGGTCACCTTGCCCTGACCGCTCACCCATGCAGAGGGATAGATCATCACTTGGCAACCTGAAAGCGCTGCGGCGCGGGATAACTCGGGGAATCGCAGGTCGTAGCAAATGGCAAGACCGATTGAACCGAAGGGTGCATGAGTGGGCGGAGTGATGCTATCGCCAGCTGAGAGCCGATCGGATTCGCGGTACCCTTGCGCATCGAACAGGTGGATCTTTCGATAGATTCCTCGTTTGCTTCCATCGGAACCGGTGACAATCGCGGTGTTGAAGGGCAAGCTTCCCTGAGGATTAGACTCTGTAATGGTGTATACAACCCACATGCCAAACTCGGCTGCCATGGAGTCGATTGCAGTTGCAAATGGGCCTTCTAGAGGCTCTGGATCGTTTATATAGCGCATATGCTCTTCATCATATGGGCCCATGAAGGCTTCAGGAAATACGATCAGATCGGCATGGGCTTTCCTGGCGAGCTCGAAATATGTGCGCGCCATCTTCGTGTTATCGTTGTCGGGAGCGTACGTGCACTGTGCTAATGCAAGTCGGAAGCTCATGGACGATCTCCTGTTCAATCTCAATCGAACGCGCTGTTCAATCCAGTATTCACGCAACAGTATACCCATATTCTTCTTTGTGCTTATTGATACAGGGAATTTATCATGACATTCGCGTAGTGCTTGAGCTGACATGCAGTTTGTCTGGTCTTGATTCAATGAAGCAGATGATACATACCTGCTTGCGGTAAAATTGCTCTGTTTGAAATACCGAGAGGAGTTTAAACATGATCGTCACAACAGCAGATATCGTTCCTGGCCAGAAAGTGCAGGTCTTAGGGCTCGTTCGCGGCAATGTCGTATTCGCAAAGCATATCGGGCGCGACATCATGGCCAGTTTCAAGAACCTCGCCGGCGGCGAGATCAGAAGCTACACTGATATGATGGTCGAAGGACGCGATATCGCGGAGGCCAGGATGATCTCCGAAGCCCAGAGGATGGGCGCCGATGCTGTCGTCAATATGCGTTTCGATACCTCTTCCGTCATGGAGGGGACCGTAGATTTCCTCGCATATGGAACAGCGGTGAAGTTCGTCTGATAACGTATGGCATATCTTTTGATAGCGCTTAGGTTCAAGTTGTACTGGAGAACGTCATGAAGAAGTGCTCTAATTGCGGTTTCGCAGAAACCAATGATGCGAGATTCTGCTCTAATTGCGGGCATAACACGTTTTACGAGGAAACGG
>JAUNJT010000207.1 GCA_030533105.1 Eggerthellaceae bacterium | reverse complement strand
GCATGCTTGGGGTTACCCGTGTTGATGATGCCGAAACGCTCGACGTCGAAACCCGGGCAAAGCGCCGCAAGCACCTCGATGTCGCATCCATTACAGCTCGACGCATCGTAATGGATAACCCAGGGGGATTTTGATGCATAACCCATTGCGTCGCCCTTTCTATACGAGCATCAGAACGATGATGTTGATTCCGCCGCACACGAGCGCCACGGTCCAGGCCGACTTGAGCATGGCCTGCCACTTCACGCGTGCGAAGTTGTTGTCGATCCAGATCTCGAAGAACCAGGCCGCCAGCGCGACCACGATTCCGAGAATCAGCGAGAGGGGCCCGCCCCAGATGAAGAACATGCCGGTCCAGCCGAGGAACAGCACGGTCTCGCACCAGTGCATGATCTCGACCTTCGCCAGCGTCTTGCCGCTCATCTCGGTCGTCGTGCCGCGGACGAGCTCCTGATGCGCATGGTGCGAGGTGGAGAGGTCGAACGGCGACTTGCGCAGCTTGATGGTCAAGATGAACAGGAACCCGATGAAAGCGGGGATCGTGTACAGGATGACCGGCGCGTTCAGGCCGAAGACGCTCCCGACGTTGAAGGTGCCAGCCGCCATGTAGAAGCAGACGGCCATGAGGAGCACCATAGGCTCGTATGACATGACCTGGACGGTCTCGCGGCCGGCGCCGAGCTCGGCATAAGGGCTGCGCGAGGAGTAGGCGGCCATGATGAAGAACAGGCCTGCCATGGTAATGATGAAGGCGCTCATCAGGAGGTTGCCGCCCGAGAAGAAGATTCCCCCAGCGAAGGCGGTGAACACGAGCGCAGCGCTCATGTAGACGCCGTCAACGCCGCTGACGGTGACGTTATCCTTGGCGATGAGCTTCCTGACATCGTAATACGGTTGCAGGATGGGAGGTCCCACACGACCCTGCATGCGCGCCGAGATGATGCGGTCCAATCCCGCGAGGAGGCATCCCACGATGGGCGCGATGATCGCGAATGCTATGGTCCCGATTAACGTAGTGATGAAAGACATGGTATCGCTCCCCTATCCTTACAGCACCGGCGGCACGACACCGCTTGCGATGATCGCCACGACAATGATGATGGTGCACAGAACCTCGCCGGGCCGGCGGATGATTCCCTCACCGAAGATGGACTCGAGGTACAGGTTGCGGGAGGTGGCTTGCGACTCGCCGGACAGGCTGTTGCGGTAGATGCGGTCATCCGAGTCGATGCTGACACCGGCCAGGTAGACGTCTGCGCGCTTCGCCTTGGAACCGCGGTTGCCTGCGAAGAGGATGACGAAGACGAACGCGGCCAGGATCGACGAGATCCAGAGGTTGTCGATTGCGATGTCACCGCCGAGTTGGCCGAAGATGCCGGCGATGTAGGGCTCGACGAATACGCTGGACAACAGCGGCAAGGCGATGCAGGCAGCGAGGGCGATAATCGCCATCAAAGCGATGGAGACCCATTCGGAGACGTGGACGGTGAGCTCGACGTTCTCAGGCGAGCCGGCGATGCCGGACAGCTTGCCGAGCCACTTGCCCCAGAACATGAACGTCGCTGCGGAGCCGAAGGCGAGCA
>JAUNJT010000206.1 GCA_030533105.1 Eggerthellaceae bacterium | reverse complement strand
CGGCCCAATCGGACGGATGGCATCTTCATCGGCGGTTGGAAGACGCAGGTGCCGGGCGTGTTCATCGATACCATTGCGCTTGGAGGCGACACGTCGGTACGCTATACGAAGAACAGCCGCCTGGAGCTCGGTGTGCGCAAGGTGACGCCCCTGTGCATAGCGGCGACGCGTTGGCCCCAGGTCAAGCGCAAGCTTTCCTATTACTATTCGAGATCGGTAATCGATTTCTATTCGCGCTACGAGCTGTTCTACCTACTCGCCAACCCCGGCGATCTCGAGCGCTTTTCCAAACCCGAACAGCAGTTTTTGGAACTGTTACGCGAAGGCCCCATCTCCTATTTTGACGAACGGGTTGGCGCGATTGTGGGCTTGAAAACCGATCGGCTCGAGGACATGGGCATTGTCATGCGTTGCGGTATGACGCCGACCGACGCCATGCATCTAAAAGGCGATTTCGACGAATTCGACGTTGAGGCATCGCGTTTGGGCGCGAAATGCCTGCTCAAGTCGTATCGTGGCAAGGAGGCTTCTGAAGAAGAGTCGGAGATAGCAAGGCTTGCTGACGAGATATACGAGCTTGCCCAATTCAGGCTCTACAGCCAGGTGGTCGGCGCTTTCGCTCAGGATTGCTTCTGGCCTGATATGCCTTGCTCACTTGATGACCAGATGAAAGCAGTCATAAGCGGCTCATGGAAGCGTCGCCATGAAGCTTCTCCCGCTCCGTTTGCCGTAGCTTTCGGAGGATCGGCCACGCTCGTGGGCGTTGGCGCTCCGACGCATGTGTTCCTTAAAGAGGTGGGCGAAGCCCTGGACATGTCCTTTGCCGTTCCCGAACACGCAGGCGTTGCCAATGCTGTTGGCGCAGCCGCGTCTCGCGTGGCGGTGGAGCAGCGCGTCGTCATCTATCCCCAGCGTGGCTCCGATGGCGTCATCCAGTGCTATCAGGTTCGCGGACTAGAACGCCTCGTGGCATGCGATACGATTGATGAGGCGTTGCAGGTCGGACGGGCGCTTGCGCAAGAGCAAGCTGAGGCTGAGGCGCGCCGCCGTGGAGCTACAGGCGAGCTTGCTTGCGACATAAGCGATTCCCGTCATGTGTATAACGCTACTGGCGTTATGGAGATCGTTCGCGATTGGGTTATCACCGTCAGGGTGCAATGACAAGCGACGGCTCCTGCTGTTCGACGGGATGCTGGCCGAGTTCTTTGCCGATTAGGTTTTCCTAGGACAATGAGTGCGCTATAAGAAATTTTTATGAATAAGGGTCATCGCCCAAAAAATCTCTTGACGGCATAAGGTGATAAAGATATTTTATGACCAAGCAAGTCCATGCAGCTCAAGTCGGCAAACAAGAAAGGGGAGCACCATGGCAATTCTTGACGATCTTCGCGAAAAGACGATTAAGGGCAAGCGTAAGGAAACTGGTCCGCTCGTACAGCAGGCTCTGGACGAGGGTCTGGACCCCCAGGAAATCCTGGATGCTATGATCGAGGCCATGGGCATCATCGGTGAGCGCTTCACGAGGGGCGAGTGCTTCGTTCCCGAGATGCTGGTTGCAGCTCGCGCCATGACCGCTGGTACCGACGT
>JAUNJT010000036.1 GCA_030533105.1 Eggerthellaceae bacterium | reverse complement strand
CGGATCACCTGGTTCTGCTCGCGTTGGATGGTCATCGTGATCGCACCCATCTTGTCGGAGTGCGTGCGCATGAGCGCCTCGAGCAGAAGCTCGTCTTGGATGGCAACCGTGGTGTCGTAATACGCTTTGAGCTTATCCTTCTCGATATCGAACTGACGACGGAGCTTCAAATCGCAGGTGATCGTACGTCCGTCGGCTACATACGACGTGCGCCCGTTCTCACGATTGTAGTAGAGCTCGGCAACGGGACTGCGCCAATCCAAGATGAAATGGCGACGATGCTCATCGACCATGCCCGCCTCGCCGATGTAGAGCTCACGCGCAGGCGCGTCTGGTTTGAATTGCACGGTGATCTTCGCGAAATACGGGCGCTTGAGCAGAAGAAGCGCGCGCTGCAATCGCTCTGCGTTCACATCGCGGGTCAGATTGTATTGATCCATCAGATGATTGAGATATTCGTATTCGATATGCATCTCGAGACGCTGGTCATCGTCCGCGCTTCCTAAGAACAACTCGTCTCGGAATGCCGCGAAATCCTC
Source organism: Eggerthellaceae bacterium (assembly GCA_030533105.1). Lineage (GTDB taxonomy): Bacteria > Actinomycetota > Coriobacteriia > Coriobacteriales > Eggerthellaceae > SIG42. The sequence goes on along the minus strand of JAUNJT010000036.1, from coordinate 13,850 downwards.
CCCCGCCTCCTTCTCCAAGGCATAGAGGCGCGCTTCGAGAAGATCTCGAATCTCTTCAAGCTTGGCATAGGTGGTGCTCAGATGCTCTTGCTCGAGTATGAATACCTCATCAGTCGGCATGATGCCCTTCCGGGTCGCAGACGAAAAACTGGACGAACTAGTATAGCACGCGAAAGCATGCGAACGAAAGACCTTAAGATGATGACCAATCATCTGTCCGTTTCCTGCATACGCGCGAATAACCGCACATCGAGACAGCTAAATCGCTATGCTTTATCCAGATGAAACGCACTACGAGAAAGGCTTTGAAACATGATTCGCATCGGCATCTTGGGATACGGTAACCTCGGTCGCGGCGTCGAGCTCGCAGCCGCCAAAAATGAGGACATCGAGCTTGTCGGCCTGTTCACCAGGCGCGACCCGGCATCCATCACCCCGAAAACCGAAGGCTTGCCCGTCTTTAGCGCAAACGAGCTTAAAAATCGCGCAGACGATATCGACGTCCTCGTCATCTGCGGAGGCAGCGCAACCGACCTGCCCACGATGACGCCTGAGTATGTGAAGCTTTTCAACGTCGTCGATTCCTTCGATACCCATGCACGCATCCCCGAGCATTTCGCGAACGTGGATGCTGCCGCGAAGGCGACCGACCATGTGGGCATCATCTCCACGGGTTGGGATCCGGGCCTGTTCTCGCTCGCCCGCCTCTACAGCAATTGCGTGCTGACCGACGGATGCGATTACACCTTCTGGGGCCGTGGCGTTTCCCAAGGACATAGTGATGCCATCCGACGCATCGAGGGTGTCATCGATGCACGCCAGTACACCGTCCCCGTCCAAGCGGCGCTCGACTCCGTACGCGCAGGCGATAATCCCGAGCTCACGACACGCGAGAAGCACACGCGCGAGTGCTATGTCGTCGCTAAGGAAGGCGCCGATCTCGCCGCCATCGAGAAAGCCATCGTGACCATGCCGAACTATTTCGCTGATTACGATACGACGGTCACGTTCATCAGCCAGGAGGAGCTCGATCGCGACCATAAGGGCATCCCGCATGGCGGTTCGGTCATCCGCACGGGTGCCACGGGTGACGGTGAGAACAAGCATGTGATCGAGTTCTCCTTGAAGCTCGATTCGAATCCTGAGTTCACGGGAAGCGTGCTCATTGCATGCGCTCGCGCAGCAGCCCGCCTCCAGGCGGATGGCCAATACGGATGCAAGACGCTGTTCGACATCCCGCCTGCGATGCTCTCCCCGCTTTCAGGAGAAGAGCTGCGCGCTCACATGCTCTAGCGCCATGTTGCATCCAACTGAAACGAGGAGCTCCCTTACGGAGCTCCTCGTGTTTTACATCGCTTTGCCGCAACTAGGCTATTCGCCGAACAGCTCGACTGCACGCTCGAGCTGATCGATGATGTCGATATGCTGCGGGCATGCCGCTTCGCAGCTGCCGCACTGCAAGCATTCGGACGCCTTGGGGCCGCCCATCGTGTTGAACCTATATCCGAACGTCCCGTTTCTCACCGAGAACGCATCCGCACGATTAATCGCCTGCATGATGCCGGGGATGTTCATCTCAACTGGGCAGTTGTCCATGCAGTAATGGCAATTCGTGCAGGGAATCGCCTTCTGAGCGGCGTAGGCCTCTTGGGCGCGTGCGAGGATCTTGCGCTCATCGTCCGTGAACGGTTTGAAATTCTTGAGGCTCGCGATGTTCTGCTCGACCTGATCAAGCGTCGACATGCCGGAAAGCACAGTAATCAGATTCGGCTTCTCCCACACGAAGCGAAGGGCCCAATCGGCTGGCGTCGCATCCGTGCCTGATTCCTCGAGGATCTGCTTCACCTTCGGGAACGGGTCAGCGAGCGCTCCTCCGCGCACAGGCTCCATGACTATGACGGGTTTCTCGAATTCGGCGGCAACCTCCATGCAACGCCGTGATTGGATGCTTAAGTCATCCCAATCGACGTAATTGACCTGCAGCTGCACGAACTCCATCTCTGGATGCTTCGCAAGCTGCTCCCTTAAGATATCGGCATTGTCGTGGAACGAGAATCCCACGTGCTTGACCAACCCCTGCTCTTTAAGCCCTAAAGCGAAGTTCCACATGTCCCATTTATCGAAATAATCGGTCCGAGCGTCGCCGATGTTATGCAGCAGGTAGAAATCGAGATAGTCGACGCCGAGCGTCTCCATAGAGGTCTTGAACTGACCATCGGCTTCCTGCTTGCTCTTCGGACCATCCCAGCACGCATTCTTCGTAGCCAGCTGGAACGCATCGCGCGGATAACGCTCGACGAGGCATTTGCGCGTGACCTCTTCGGAATCATCATAAACGCGCGCAGTATCGAAATAGGTCAAACCCGCAGCCAAGAACGTATCGATCATCTGCTTGATCTGCTCGAGGTCAGGGCTTTTATCCTCGAGCCTGGGGAGCCGCATCAAACCGAATCCGAGTTTCGGGATATCCTCACCGAGATATGCCATAACGAACCCCTTTCCAGAAAAGCGAACCTAATACGTCACACTCCATAGAACAAGACCCTGCGCGGGTGCCGTCTGCCCCGCTGCCGCACGATCGCATGCGGCCAAGACCTCGCCAATCCATTCCTCGGGCTGCTTGTGCTGTCCTACTGCGACGAGCGAACCGACCAAGGTTCGGACCATGGAATGCAGAAACGCATTCCCGCATACCGTGATGACGAGTGCCTCCTCGCCCATGATACACTCATGCGCGAACTCTATGGCGCTCACATTGCGGCATGTCGGCTTATCTATCGCCGATGCAGCCTTGCAGAAGCTCTTGAAATCATGCTCGCCGATCAAACAGCGCGAGGCACGGTACATCGCATCCACATCGAGCGGTTCGGGCAGATGCCAGCTGAATCCATCCAAGAAGATCGGCGGGTTTACCTGCGTGCATATGAAATATCGATACTCGCGGGATTGCGCATCGAAGCGAGCCGACCAGCCATATTCTCGCTCCGAGATGCCTTTCACACTGATCGCTCGATCCGTGAGCGCATTGAGCGAGATGCGCATCCGGGATAAATCGATGCCCGCGAACTCCTCTTCGGTCACATCGAAGCTTACATGCTGGCATCGTGCATGCACGCCGGCATCGGTACGTCCCGCACACGTCGTCTCCACGACACGTTTGAGGAGGACCTCGAGTGCTACCTCGAGGTTCTCCTGCACCGTCTCATGAACGTCCTTTTGGCGTGCGAAGCCTGAGAACGGCGCGCCATTATACGCCAGCTCGACATCGAGCGAGTGCGCGAAGGCGTCGTTTCTCTCCTCAGTCATCACGAAAGCACCCCAGCTCCGAACAGCTCGACCATCTCGCTTCTCAATAGATGGTTCGTTGAATCCACTGTAACCGGCAGTTGGGCGCGGAATACACGCCCGTCGGACTGGCTTATGAACAAGACGACGCTATCACGTCCCGGATACGATTGAAGGATGCGATTGAGCTTGGCGGATCTGGTTTGATCGAAGTCGGCCGAACGCAGGCGCAATTCCAGCATGGACGGAAGCGCATCGCTTTCGGAGAGCTCGATGACCTCCGCTTCTTGGATCAGCACCTGATTACCGCGATCGGTATGCTCGAATTTGCCCTTCACCTTGATGATGGCATCTTCTCTGATGACATCCGCGTAATCCTCGTACTTGAAGCAGATGCACTCGACATGCCCGGTCGTATCCTCGAGCGTGAACGTCGCCATCCTATTTCCGCGCTTGGTGAGCTTGAGCTTCACGGCGCTGACCATGCCGACGAACACCGCAGAGTTGATATCCTTCGTCCGCTCTGCAAGGTCGCCGAGCGTGTACTTGGTCATACGGCTTATGGCATCCTCGTACGGACGCAACGGATGGTCCGACACGAAGATCTTCATGATCTCCTTCTCGTAGGCCAAAAGCTGCTGCTTGGGCCACTCGACGCCGTCGGGCGCAGGCACGTCTTCCTCGAAGCCGCTTTCCGGATCGTCTCCGAACATGTCGAACATCGAGACCTGGCCGTTCTCGCGATCGCGCTGGCGCTTCGAGGCTCCTTCCAGAAGCGAGGTCTCGTCGACGAAGTACATCAGCTGCTTGCGCGTGTAGCCCGTGGAATCGAACGCGCCTGCCTTGATGAGCGATTCGAGCGTCTTGCGGTTGTAGCATTTGGCATCGAGACGGTTCACGAAGTTGTGCAGCGATGTGTACGGGCCGTTCTCCTCGCGCTCGGCGATGATGGCATCGGCAACATTCTGCCCAACGCCGCGCACGCCGACCAGGCCGAACAGGATGCCGTTCTCGACGGGCGTGAACCCGGCATTGGACTGGTTGACATCAGGCGGCAGGACCGGCGTGCCATTGTGGTTGCAGCTCGCGATGTACTTGATCAGGCGATCGGTATTGCCCATATAGCTCGTGAGCACCGCGGCCATGAACTCGTTGGGATAATGCGCCTTCAGATATGCCGTACGCATGACTAAGATGGCATAGGCCGCCGAGTGCGATTTGTTGAACGCATACTCGGCGAAGTGCTCGGCGTCGGACCAGATCTTCTTGGCAACCTCAAGCGAATAGCCATTAGCGGCAGCACCGGCATTCCAGTCGTCCTCGAGCCCTTTCATGACATCGAGCTTCTTCTTGCCCATCGCCTTGCGCAGCTTGTCCGCCTTGCCAGCGGAGAATCCGCACATCTCCATGGAGATCTGCATGATCTGCTCTTGATAGACGATCGTGCCGTAGGTCTCCTCCAGGATCGGACGCAGGCGATCATCGTAATACGTCGCCTGCTTGCGACCCGATGATACCTCGATGTATTTATCGACGAAGCCGTTCTGCAGAGGACCTGGGCGGTTAAGCGCGATGGAGGCTACGACATCGGCGAAGCGCTTCGGGGGCAGCTTCGCGAACAGGGATACGTACAGCGCGCCCTCAACCTGGAACAGACCGTCCATGTTGCCGGATTGCATGAGCTTGAAAGCGGCTGGGTCATCGAGGGGTATGTCGCTGGGGTCGATATCGATACCTCGCGTGATCTTGACGTTGCGGCACGCATCGGAGATGACGTCGAGCGTGCGCAGGCCCAGAAAGTCCATCTTGAGCAATCCGAGATCGGGTGTGTAGTGCCCATCGAATTGCGTGATGATGCCACCGCCCTTGGTATCGCGCTTCATGGGCACATGATCGCTCATGGGATCGCGGCAGATGATGGTCGCACATGCATGCACGCCCTCACCACGGATGTGGCCCTCGATGCTTTCAGCGGCATCGAGCACCGCGCGGACATCCTCTTCGGTCTCGTATGCCTTTCTAAGGTCGGGATTCTTCTTCTTGGCGGAATCGATGGTGATGCCGAGCTCGTCGCCGATCATCTTGCAGATGCGGTCACCCGTCGAATACGGATAGTCGAGCACGCGCGCCGCATCGCGCACGGCGTTTTTGGCCTGCAAGGTGCCGAAGGTGATGACTTGGGAGACATGATCCTCACCGTAGAATTCCTTGATATGGTCGATGACGCGCTCACGGTAGCGCTGCTCGAAGTCGACGTCGATATCAGGCATCTCCACGCGTTCGGGATTGAGGAAGCGCTCGAACAGCAGTCCGTTGGATATCGGGTCGAGGTCGGTGATGCCGAGTGCATACGCGACGATGGCGCCTGCAGCCGAGCCACGTCCGGGACCGACGCCGATGCCGTGTTCGCGCGCCCATGCGATGTACTCCTGAACGATGAGGAAGTACGCGGGAAAGCCCTGCTGGATGATGACGTCCATCTCATAGTCGGCACGCTTCTGATACTCTTCCGGCACGGGATCGCCATAGCGGCGCTTAAGCCCTTCGTTGACCTTCTTGCGGAAGTAGCTCTCCTCGGTCTCGCCTTCGGGCAAGGGGAAGATCGGCAGGATCGAATCGCGCTCGAGCTCCACATTGCACTTCTCAGCGATCTCGATCGTGTTGTCGCACGCCTCGGGATACTTCGAGAGCGCTTTGCGCATCTCCTCCTCGGTCTTCATGTACAACTCTGGGGACATCTTCATGCGAGGCTGCTCGTTGATGGTCTTGCCCATGCCGATGCAGAGCATGATGTCCTGCGCGGGCGAATCCTCACGCAGAAGGAAATGGAAGTCGTTCGTCGCGACGGTCTTTAAGCCCGCAACCTGCGCGACGCGATTGAGCATGACGTTGAGCTCGTCTTGCGTATGCCCGCCGCGGTCGGTCGTAAGCCCTTGGTTCTGCAGCTCGATGTAGAAATCTCCCTCGTCGAAGCAGCTCGCGAACCGTTTCGCCCAACCGACGGCATCCTTAAACTGCGTTGTCTTCTCGAAATCCTCAACATGGATCTCGTCCAACCTGCGCTGGATGATGCCCGCGATGCACGCGCTTGTACCGACCAGGCCGTGCCCGTATTTCTGCAGCATCGCGAATGTGGTGCGCGGCTTGTAATAGAAATTGTCGACGTGGCTCTCGCTCACGAGCTTGAGTAGGTTGTGATAACCCTCGTTGGTCTTCGCCAATAACAAGAGATGATACAGTGCGGGCTTGCGGTCCCGTCTCAGCTCATCATCGGTCGTGAAGTACACCTCGCAACCGTAGATCGGCTTGACGTAGATGCCCGTCTTATCCTTGACGGCATCTACCGCTGCCGCTAGTTCGGGAACGCCGCTCATCACGCCATGATCGGTGATGGCGATGGCAGGCATCCCGAGATCGGCAGCACGACGCACCATATCCTTGATGTGCGTGAAGCCATCCAAAAGCGAGTATTCCGTGTGATTGTGCAAATGAACGAATGACATGCTCTTCCACCTTCTATGCAACCTGAAATCCAATCTGTCGGGGACTATAATAGCAGTATCCGATTTACACGTGCGAGGAGGATTTCATGGAGGACTACAAGCAGAAATTCATCGACTTCATGGTGGAGTCAGATGTTTTGAAATTCGGCGAATTTACGCTAAAAAGCGGTCGGAGATCACCCTTCTTCATGAACGCCGGCGCTTACGTCACCGGTGAGCAGCTGCACCGCCTCGGGTTGTATTACGCGCAGGCGATCGAGCGGACGTTCGGACTCGATTTCGATGTCGTGTTCGGTCCAGCATATAAGGGCATTCCCCTATCGGTCGTCACCGCCATGGCCATCTCGGAGCTTTACGGCAAACAGGTTCGCTACTGCTCGAACCGCAAGGAAGCGAAAGATCACGGCGATGCCGGCATGCTGCTCGGCAGCACGCTGAAAGACGGTGACCGCGTCGTCATGGTCGAGGATGTCACCACGAGCGGCAAGTCCATCGACGAGACCTATCCGCTCATTAAAAGCATCGCCGATGTGGATGTTGTCGGCTTGATGGTGTCGCTTAACCGCATGGAACGAGCAGGTAACGCATCGGATGCGGAAGCGTCTGGCGTGTGCGCGCTCGATGCGATCCAGGAAAAATATGGCTTCCCCACGGGAGCTATCGTCACCATGGAAGAGGTCATCGGATACTTGTACAACAAGGAACGTGGCGGACGCATCGTCATCGATGATGCCATCAAAGCCGCCCTCGATGAGTACTATGCCCAATACGGCGCTAATTGATCGCTAATCTTCCTTAAGCTCGCTAAACGAGCTGATAACCATATCGCATGTCGCTTCGAGCTCCTCGCGCGTCGAGACCTCGTTCTCGTCGGCCATGCCTATGACGAATGCCCCTGCATCCCGAGCGGTCTGCGCCGCAATCGCGGTATCCTCGAACACGACGCAATCGGAAAGTTCCAAAGGCATATCGAAACGCTCGGACAATCGACGGGCGGCCTCGATGAACACCGTCGGTTCGAGCTTGCCCGCACTAGCGAGCTCATCGCAGATGCACAGCTCATCAAAATAATGCATGACGTCGTTGCGATTGAGCGCCGCTACGAGCAGCTTGCGTTGCAGGGACGTTGCGATGGCTATCGGGAACTTTTGCGTGCGCACCGCATCCAGATATTCAAGCACATAGGGTTTGAGCTCCACATCGCCCTCATAGAACTGTTGCGAAAGATCGATCCATTCCTGCACGACCTCATCGGCGGTCATCCCGATATCGAAATGATCGACTACCCAAGCGGCACCTGCCTCAAAGCCGAGCGCGGTGATCAGCTGATTGTATTCGTCATCATCGGGCAGGCCGTGTCGCTCGAGGAACAAGCGATCTACCTCGACCCACAGGCCCAACGAATCGACAAGCGTGCCGTCGAAGTCGAAGATGAAGGCCTTGGGAGCAAATCCGCCGAAGGTCGTCTTATACGCCACGTCCTATCCTTTCGAACGATAGAAGCACAGGATGATCATGCTTATCATGCAGAAAACAGCCACGCAGCACATCATATGCGAAAAACCGGTCATTCCGATCCCCGAAGTGATGAAACCCACCAAGAGTGCGGGTGAGAGCGTCGTGCCGATCTGACGGATGAGCGTGATGGTCGCAATGGCGACGGTGCTCTCGCCCTCGGATGTGCTCTCTAGGATCATATAGTTGGTGGGTGCTCCCATGGAAAGACCCATGCCCAAGCCGATGACGCTCAAACCGATAATGAGCAAAAGCGAGCTTGGATGCTCTGTGACGAAAAATGCGACGAACAGAAATCCGAGCGCCGCGATGAACAATCCGCCCATCAAAGGCTTCTTCGGCCCAAGACGGTCGATGAGCTTGCCTGCGATCACAGGCCCGAATAGCGAGAAGATGCCGATCGCTGCCACATAGTAGCCGCCCGAACCGATGGGAAGATCGAGCAGGTGTTCTGCAAACTCGGGCACAAGCGTCATCGAGATGATCATGCAACCGATGAAAAACGACACGCCGCAGGTCGCAAGTATCTGGCGATCCTTAAGATACTCCAGATGGAAGATCGGATCTTGCGCACGCCGTTCGATGATGGCAAAGATCACGATGCCTATGAGCGCACCCGCAAACGGAATGATCACATCGAAGGATACGAAGCTCTTCGCATCGAAGAAATCGATCGAGCGGAAGCTTAAGAGCAGAAGAAGCACCATGACGACGAAGACGATGGCACCAGGGATATCGAGTGCGTCTTCGCTTACTTCGCCCTCGCGTTTCGGAAGAAGAAAAGCGGCGGCGATTCCAAGTAGCACGCATACAGGAACGCACACGAAGAACATCCAAGGCCAGCCATCATTGCCGAAAAGCGCCAAGAGCCCGCTTCCGCATGCAGCACCGAACACATTGGAAAGACCCGTCACTGCCGCCGCAAGGCCGAGCGCCATGCCACGGCGTTCCTTGGGAAAGCTCGTACCGATTTCGGCATTCGCCACGGGAATCATCCCGCATGCGCCTACCGCCTGCACGACACGGCCGACGAGCAGGACAGAAAAACCACCGAGATGAAGAGAGGTGCCGCACAGCATCGAGCCTACGGCGAACGAGATGACGCAGATGACGAATGTGGGCTTGCGACCATATCGGTCGGCAAGCTTGCCGATAACGGGTATGAGCGCGGCATAGAACAGCGTGTAGATGTTGATCATCCAGATGCCAGTCGCATCGTCAAGACCGAAACTCGCCTGCACCACCGTGCGCACAGGCGCGACCATGCCGACGTAAAGGCCGCCAACCAAAAGCCCGACCAGATAGATGGCAAGGATGGCGCCAAGACGCTTTTGCGAACCGCCCTTATCCAACGCGCTTGAAACCTCGATACCTCTAGATCTCGGAAAGCTCCGAAAGGTCGTACGGCGTCGCTTGATATACGTAATAGTTCAACCAGTTGGTATAGAGCAGCTGCGCATGCGAACGCCATGTGGAAAGCGGCGTACGCGTTGGGTCGTCATTCGGGAAATAATGCGACGGCACCTCGGGATCGATGCCCTTGGCCACGTCGCGCTCGTATTCCAGCTGAAGCGTTTCGGTATCGTACTCGGGATGACCGAACACGAAGAAATGGCGGCTATCGGTGCTCTTCGCGATGAACACGCCCGCCTCATCGGAAGCGGCGATGATCTCGAGCTTGGGGTTGGCGACGATGTCCTCTGCACGCACCTCGGTATAGCGCGAATGCGGTGCGTTGAACACGTCATCGAAGCCGCGTACAAGCGGCGAAGAGGGTTTTAGGACGCGATGCGGGAACACGCCCGAGCACTTCTTGTCCAGCTCGTGCTTGTCGACGCCGTAGTGATAATAGATGCCAGCCTGAGCACCCCAGCAGATGTGCAAGGTGGAGAACACGTTGGTCTTGCTCCATGCCATGATGCTGCACAGTTCGTCCCAGTAATCGACATCCTTGAAATCAAGGAGTTCAACCGGCGCGCCCGTGATGATCATGCCGTCGAAACGCTCTTCTTGAATCTCCTCGAACGTACGATAGAACATCGCAAGATGCTCCTCGGATACATTCTGCGATTCATGGCTCGCCATGCGCAATAGTTCGATATCGATTTGCAGTGGCGTGTTCGAGAGCTTGCGCAGGATCTGCGTCTCGGTGACGATCTTTGTCGGCATGAGGTTTAAGAGCAGAAGGCGCAAAGGACGGATGTCCTGATGCATGGCGCGATGCTCGGTGATAACGAAGATGTTCTCGTTCTCTAAAACACCGGTTGCGGGAAGCAAGTCGGGAATCTTGATAGGCATGGTGGCCCTTTCTCTTTACGTTACAGTCGAAAACGTATGGTGCTCATTATACTTTCCTTCTCGGAAAACGGAATACGGAGCCCTCCGAGATATATGCGAAGGGGGTGTTGGCTTATGCCAGCACCCCCTTTTACGTCCGATATGTTTACGGGTTAGCGCGTTTACACGATTTCCAGATCGTCACGATCGCGCAGGGAGTACTTCTTGCCCCACGGAGTCATCGTGAGGATCAGGTAACACAGACCGCCCGTGAGCAGCGTGAAACCGGAACCGGTCGTGACATAGAAGATGTCACTGTAGATAACGCCAGTCATGGGGTTGTACACCATAAGACCGCAGATAAGGCCGACGATGACGGAGATAGCACCGATGATATTGACGCCACCGGGATACTTGTACGCATCGTGACCGGGCAGCAGGAAGGCCGATTTGAGCGACAGCTTGCGCTTGCGCAGGATGAAGCAGTCGACCAGGATGATGCCGTTGATGGGACCTTGCAGGTAGGCGGCGATGCTGATGAACGCACCGAAGTTCTCGGAAACGCCGCCCCAGATGGTCAACCCGCTGATGAGGATGGCCATGACGATGACGAGCGCCTTGTAGGAGACCTTCGGCATGGCGGATTTGATAACCATGTCGTTAACATATAGACCGTTGCCCATGGTGCCGATGTTAGCGAACGCAACCATGATGAGTGCGAGCAACGAGACCCCAGGACCGACCAAAGTCGCGAGCATGACGGTAGGATCGGAGGTGTACTCGCCGACAGCAGCGTACATGGCGAGGGCCATAACGCCACCGAGGAAGACGAAGAACGGAGCAATGAGGCCGTACGCAGCGCTCGTCGACCAATAGGCGGAACGCTCGCTGTTGCACAGACGCGGCAGAACGTAGGCCTGCGTGGACCACGAGAAGCAGAAGGCGACCATGCCCTCATTCGAATACGCGAACGCTTGGATGGGGCTCTCGTAATCCGAAAGATCAGGCTGGACGGCAGTAATGTCGGACGGAGAGACGCTGAAGCAGATGAAGAGGACGATAACGCCGACGATGAGCAACGCGGTCACCATGATTCGCGATGCCCACTTGATGACATCGGGACCACCGAGGGCGATAACCACACCTAAGATGACGCATATCACACCGAGGAACGGCACGATGGCCTCCGGTATCGTCACACCGAAAACGCCGAACAACTGCACGAGCGAATCCCTGAACAGGTCAGCGGTAACCGCGTACCAACCGAAATTCAGGACCGGGCATAGAAACGCCATGACGGCCACGCCGTTCTTGCCGAGCGCGGCGCGCAGCCAAATCCACAAATCGATGCCATAGCGCGTCGAGAACCACAGAGGAAGCATCTCGAGCAGCATGAAGAAGAAGCCGATGCCGAAGATGGTGATGATCAACTGCTGGAAGTTGACCAGACCGGCCGAATAGGCGCCTTGCTCATAGCACCATGTTGCGATCGCGAAACCGCTGGTGACTAAGAAGCAATCCCAAAAACCATACTTACGATCGCTCTTGATGAGCGGCACAATGCCGAAGAGCGTTTCGTTGCGGATGAAGCTATCATGCTTTCCCATGATTACATCACCCCCGTTGAAAGCGTTGCAAATTCAACGATGGCGATAGATACGACCATGATGATGCCTGCGACAATCCAGTCGATCTTCTTCATTCGCACGGGAAACTCATATCCCGGCTCTTGCATGATTGCGAGGCGTCTGCTGACCTCCGCATTGAGTTCAGTTTCAAAATCCATTTCTTCAGTAGACACTTTTTATCCTCCTTAACGTTTGAGTGTTCAATATTTTATCATTTTTCGATTTTTTGAACACCTACGTTAGAAAACGGCTCGCTTATACGCGTGAACGGACGTTTAACACGTAAAAGCATGCCCTTTTGTGAAGAGCCTATGAAGAAGGCATGCGGCTACGGCTGCGATGAAAGATCACAGGATGCGAACACTCTGGAGTTGACTGCTAGATTACTCGATGATTTAGCCCCATACGCCGACAAGCTCATCAGCGCTGTGCGCATCGCTTGTGGCGATGAAGCGCGCGCCGCGCTTTTGCAGATACTCGTAAATCGCAGGAGCCGGATACGGCACGCTTCTCCAACCGCTTGAGCGTCCATGCTGATTGATCTCGAAGATGGCGCCTGTGGCAAGGAGCTTATCGCAGGCCTTCTGCCACGCACGAACGTAGCGCGGATCGTCTTCGTCGAAGTAGCGATTTCCTTCGTTGTATTTGGCGAAGAGGTCGACATGTCCGATGATATCGGCACCCGTGCATGCGATGACATCGGAGACGGTTTGATAGTAGGCCTCCGCGAACGCAATATAATCGCCCCCGAAGCACGCCTCCGCAGCCTTCACGAACAAATCCTCGGTCTCGTCCACCGAGACATAGCAATGCGCACCGTCGCGGCTAACATGACCTTCGGCAGCTTCTGCATACTCGATCGGCACCTCCACGTAGTGTGCAGAGCCGATCAGGTAATCGAAACCTTCTGGCGCAGGCTCGCTGAACATGTCCTGTTCCATACCGCACAGGATGGTGATGCGGTCTTTATAGGCTAAGGCAAGGCGGCGCAACTTTGCCTGATAGCCGTCCATCGCGTTCTCACCCATGCAGTATTCCGTATCGAAATCCGTGAACGAGTGATCGGTGATGCCGATAGCGCTAAGACCCAGCCCTATCGCCTCTTCGACCATCTCCTCAGGCGAGGCTTCCCCATCGCTTACGGTCGTATGCATATGCAAATCGAATCGCCCGGCCGCATCCTCGAGGACATCGGCGAGCTTGGCGGTTGGCGCCTCTGCCGCAATCGCATCCTTGCGCACTGGCATCTCGATCGGATCGGTGAAGCAGCTTACCGTGCCCTTGTGGCATGCGGGACCATCGGGATGTACTTCCACAAGCAGCGTATCGCAATCGCAATCCGCCGTGATGGATCGGACATGCATGAGGTTCCCACTCGTCATGCCCTTGGTCCAGAGTTCCTGGCGGCTCCTGCTCCAAAACGTCGCCAAACCCGTATCGAGGGTAATAGACAGGCTCTCGGCATTCATCCACGCCACCATGAGAACCTGACGCGTATCGCAATCGATCAGGACGGCGGGAACGAGGCCCTTATCGTCATATTTGATGTCATCGATCGTTGCCATTGCTCACCTTTTCTTTTCAGGAGAACCTTTTTCGTTCGGATTCCGTTACACCAATCGGATCGGAATGCCTTCGGATG
>JAUNJT010000205.1 GCA_030533105.1 Eggerthellaceae bacterium | reverse complement strand
GAAACCGAAGCAGACGACGAATCCGACAACGTCGCTTCGGAGCCCGTCGTGATCGGCGCGGGCTACTTTACCCATCCCTGCCCCAACGCAACCAATTCATCTGGTTTCGGATATCGCACCTTCGACAACTCGTTCCACATGGGCCTGGACATGGCAGCTCCCGAAGGCACCCCCTATTACGCAGCCGATAGCGGCACCGTCTTGTATGCCACCAACGACGGCGGATACAACGGAGGCGCGGGTAACTGGGTCGTCATCGCGCATGGCAACGGCATCGTCACCAAGTACATGCATTCCTCTGCGACGTATGTTAAGCCCGGCGATTACGTCGAGCGCGGCCAGAACATCGGCGCCGTCGGCAACACAGGAGACTCGTACGGTGCGCACCTCCATTTCCAAGTGGAAGTTGGTGGCGTAGCGGTCAACCCGCTCAACTACTTGTAACGAGCCAGAAGATAAGCCGAAGAACGCATCTTCGGCTCATCAGATCATTCCCGGCATCTCCCATAGAACACACAAGCGCCCTGCTTCATGATGAAACAGGGCGCTTTCGTTGCTGATTATCTTGAATCTTCTTAATGCGTCAGGCGGTCTATCAGCAAGGACTCGGCGTAAGCCATCTTCACGCAGCCGCAGAACACATCAAGCGCGACCTCGAGCTCCTCGATGGGAGGAAGCGACGGCGCAATGCGGATGTCGCTGTCATACGGATCGTTGCCGCCAGGCCAGGTTGCCCCAGCCTCGGTGAGCACGACGCCGGTCTGGCGGGCAAGCTGCACGATGCGCTTCGCCGTGCCTTTAGGCGCATTGAACAGCACGAAGTAGCCGCCGTTCGGATGGGACCACGAGCAGCCCCCAACTCCACGCAAGCCTTCCGTCAGCTTCTGCTCTACAAGCTCGAATTTCGGACGCAGGATCGCTGCATGTTTGGACATGTGCGCGGCAACGTCATCGGCGTCTTTCAGGAAACGGGCGTGACGTAGCTGGTTGATCTTATCGCCTCCGATCGTGGCAATGCCCATGCGCTGCTTGATCTCGGCAATGTTGTCCGGACTCGATGCCATGGCGGCGATACCCGCGCCGGCAATGGTCACCTTGCTCATAGAGGAGAACTTCACATACCTGTTGGGATTGCCCGACGCCTTGCATACGTCAGCGATGTCAAGAAGATGGTCTTGCCGCTCGGGTTCATCGTAGAGATGATGGACCGAGTAGGCGTTATCCCAGAAGATGCGGAAGTCGTGCGAAGCGCAGCGCAAGAAGCCCAGACGGCGCACCACTTCGTCGGAGTAGGTGACGCCACCGGGATTCGAGTACTTCGGCACGCACCAGATGCCCTTGATGCTGGCATCAGATGCAGCCAGACGCTCAACTTCATCCATGTCGGGGCCATCTTCGTTCATCGGAATCGGAATGTTCTCGAACCCGAAGGACTCGGTGATGAGGAAATGGCGGTCGTAACCAGGTACCGGGCAGAGCCATTTCACCTTGTCGTAGCGATGCCAGGGCTTAGAACCGCGCGCACCGAAATCGTAGAAACGGCCGATGGCGTTGTACATGAGCGTGAGACTGGAATTGCCGCACACGATGACGTTT
>JAUNJT010000005.1 GCA_030533105.1 Eggerthellaceae bacterium | reverse complement strand
ATCTCGCGGACGTTCTTCTCGATCTCGTCGTAGGCCTCATCCCACGTGATGCGCTCCCACTTGTTCTCGCCGCGCTCACCGACGCGACGCATAGGATACTTCACGCGATCAGGATGGTTGATAGCCTCGTCGTTCTCGAGACAGCGCATGCAGAGCCTGCCGTTTGCGCAGGGATCCAGCGGGTCGCCCTCAATCTTGCACACCTTGCCGTCCTTGACATAATAGATCAAGCCGCAAGAGGTATGGCAACCCGGAGGAGAGTAATGGTATGTACGGGTGCACGTGTACCCGTCCTCTTCCCAAGTGAGCTCGCCAGCGTGGTACGCCTCCCTGTTGATGCTGTCAAGGAATGCTTGATAATCAACCATGTTTTGCGCTCCTTTCCTTTCTCTTCTTTTCTCGGCCTTAGCACATGGCGCGCGAGATGCTCGTCGGTATCTAACCGAAACGGTCAGACAACACCAGCGAACCAGTGCGAAAAACCACACCTAATACTAGGTTCGGATTCATTCTAGCAAAATCTATGATTTTGTTGCATGAGACTATGCGTCGGAAACATCGCCCATATCTAATACTTAAAGGTTTAATTCGCTTGTCGCCACGAATGAAAAGCAGTTGTCCTTCAACTAAAATGAACTGCGGCCGTCCGTGTTGCGAATCGCATTGTGTTACGATGCTTTTTAGCGTCTGCTTTATAACGACAGCGGTGGTTTCTTCTCTCCTGAAAGGGGTTCCTGTGTGTCCGCGCCTTGACGACCCGATCACAGTAGGCAGCAAGACCTTGAGGAACCGCATCGTCTGCGCGCCGCTATCTCGCATAGACCACACGCTCGATGAAAACTGCCTCATGCGTCCTGAGCAAATCGCTTTCTACAAGCGCCTTGCCGAAGGAGGTATGGGTATGATCATCCTCGGCACCAATATCGTCACCCCAGACGAAGAAGGCGTTTTCTTCAACCGTATGGCAGGCTTATGGAAAGACGAGCAGGCGGATGCTTTAAGAGAAATCGCAACTCACTGCCACGAAAACGGCGTTGTGGTCCTCGCGCAGCTCAGCACCGAGGGTGAAATCGGACGCTTCAGCACCGAGGAAATGCATGCGCTCGAACAATACTTTCTCGATGCCGCGATACGCGCTTGGCGCGCAGGCTGCGATGGCGTGGAGATCCATGCTGGACATGGTTGGTTCCTGTCGCTGTTCTTAGACCCGGCATTCAATACGAGAACGGATGAGTACGGCGTTGATTTCGATGGCCGCATGCGCTTCTTCCGGAACATCCGCAAAGCCATCGCAGCATCATGCGGACCCGATTTCATCGTGGATATTCGCATCGCGGGAAGCACGCCTGATGCCGAAGGCGCCGCAAAAGTCGCGCGCGCACTCGAAGAAGCCGGCTACGACATGCTGCATGTCTCGTTCGGACCAAGCCCCTACTCCACACTGCCCCCCGCTGATTTCCCAGGGGATTTCGTATGCTACGGAGGCACGCTGATTCACAAAGCAGTCAACATCCCCGTCATGTGCGTGTCGTGCATCAACACCGGCGAGTTCGCCCGATATCTGGTCGAGAACGATTTATGCGACATGGTTGCCGTAGGGCGGAGCATGTGCGTAAATCCCGACTGGGCACACGATGTGCTTGCAGGCGTGCCCGCGGATAAGCTGCGTACGTGCAAGCTATGCCGCGATGCGGCGGATTGCTATTGGATGGGAATCGACCCGAGACCGTGCGGCGAACGCGAGCATTGGGTAGGCGATCCTGAGTAGGTCTGCGACAGAGCAAGCGCGCGTCAACTCTCGGCACGCATGAAAAACCAAGGCCTTCTCATGAAAGGGGAATTCATGGGAAGGCCTTCTCGCAGTTCCAAGATGCCGTCTACGGAGCGCCTGAAACGCCATCTTGGAATTCCGCAAGCAACAAGCCGGGGAAGATTCGGCTTTTGAAGAAGATGCTACTGAAAAGGAGTATTCTCAGCGGCAACATCTACGCGATTAAAATAAGACTGAATGGTATTACTGTCAAGAAGTATTTCTAGCTTTTTTCCTCTCATGGTAGCGAAT
This sequence comes from Eggerthellaceae bacterium, assembly GCA_030533105.1. GTDB lineage: Bacteria > Actinomycetota > Coriobacteriia > Coriobacteriales > Eggerthellaceae > SIG42. The sequence goes on along the minus strand of JAUNJT010000005.1, from coordinate 34,092 downwards.
TTACTCTTAATTAACATTTATTTTGAGTAGGACAGAACAAAAACCTTCTGTAGTAAAATACCGCTCTTAATAATACTATTTAGTATTATTTTGATTAATGTGGCTTCCCTTTTCTGTTTGTCGCCCAATTCATTTAATACTAAACGGTATTACGATTGTTCAAATATCGTCATCGGACTAAGCGAAGCGATTCCTGAAAGGCGCCCTCCCATTTCCTCATGTCACGGTATAATCTGCTCCGCAGCATTTTTCGCATGCGTCCTGTCTTGCAAAAACTCCAAACAAGGAGACGAACCATGATCAAGCTTACGAACATCAGAGAAGCATACTGGAGCTCCATCGGATACGATCCTCTCTACGATGAATACGTCATGGTGGTCCCCATCGTTGCAGGCAATTACAAATGGGAGGTCTTCTACAAGGTTCCCAAAGAGTATTACGATATGGCCTCTCCCGACTGCGAATTTCTCAAAAAGCTATCCGACAGCATCTTCACGGGCAACGCATGGGAGTTAGCGAACTATGAATTAGCTTTTCTGGGTAGCACAGCGGATAATGGACGCATCAAAGACCCTGAACGTTGGAACGACCCCAGGTATGACACTCTATAGCATCACGACTGCGCAGCGCGTGCATTACAGCACCGCCGCACCGTCCCTCCGACAATGAATGGAGCTGCTATGACCCTCAAGCCCGCATTAGCCGTTCGCCCTGCAGCAGAAACCGACCTACCTCGTGCACTGAAGATATTCGCAAGCGCACGTGAGTTCATGCGGTCACGCGGCAACGGCACCCAATGGGCCGATTGGTACCCAAGCGAGGAAATCCTTAGAGACGATATCTCCCGAGACGCCCTTTATTGCATCTACGATGAAAGCGATCCGGAGCACATTTGCGGAATGTTCGCATTGGTCGCCGGGGATGATCCAACATATGATGAGATTTTCGAAGGCGCGTGGAAGAACCCTTCCCCTTACGCCACCGTGCATCGCGTTGCCAGCGATGGCACGCACTCGGGCATTTTCGCAACTGCTATACAGCATGCTCGTTCGCAATACGACCATCTTCGCATAGACACACACAAAGACAATCTACCCATGCAACGCTGTATCGAGCAGTGGGATTTCGAGTATTGCGGCATCATCTACATCGAAGACGGCACGCCACGTCGTGCGTTCGAATGGACACGAGCCTAATAGCGCGCCCGAACGAGACACGATACGGAATCCGTGGGGTTTTACGCACCAGATGCAACCACACAGGGTGCTATGCGTTACCGTGACCCATCGTTTTAAGCACCATCATGCCCTGATTTGCTACCATAAGTAGTTCAAACAGCCTAATGAGCATGCGATTATCAATTAAAGGACGCATCATGGAAGAAACATCGCGCATCGGACTTTATAACGATTTTGGCCGCATCAACGCAATCGATCCGGCCCTTTACGAGCATTTCGATGTGAAACGCGGATTGCGCAACGCTGACGGAACGGGAGTCGTTGCGGGCATCACCAACATCTCGAACGTGCACGGCTACCTCATCAGCGATGGAGAGAAAATCCCCGATGAAGGGCGCCTGAGCTATCGCGGCTATGACATCTACGACCTTTTGGGCGATGAAAGCAACGCTCATCGCTTCAATTACGAAGAGGTCGCGTACCTACTGCTTATGGGCGAATTGCCGACGCAAAGCCAGCTCGAAACCTTCGTTGCAGCTATCGATGAGCAGCGTCCGTTACCTGACGGCTTCACCGCCTCGATGATCATGAAGGACACGCCGACCGATATCATGAACATTCTGGCACGTAGCATCCTCATCCTCTACGCTACCGACCCTCAAGCTGAAGACCGTTCACCTGAACATGAGATTGCTACAGCCATCTCGCTGATCTCGCGTCTTCCGCGCATCGCGGTATTGAGCTGGTACGCGCAACAGGCACGCTTCAACAACGGTTCGATGATCATGCATCGCTTTATCCCCGGCGAATCGACCGCGGAGACCTTCTTGAGCATGTTGCGCCCTGACCGCGTATACACGCCTGAGGAAGCCCGTATGCTCGATATCATGTTCTGCTTGCACGCCGAGCATGGTGGCGGCAACAACTCCACATTTACCGCACGCGTGCTTTCGAGCGCGGACACCGACCCGTATTCCACGTATGCAGCAGCAATCGGTTCGCTAAAAGGCTATCGCCATGGCGGAGCGAACCACAAGGTCGTCGCCATGCAAAACGAGATTAAGAACAATGTCGCGGATTGGGATAACGAAGACGAGGTCGCCGCGTACCTCACCAAGATCGTCAACAAGCAGGCGTTCGACAAATCGGGCCTCATTTACGGCATGGGGCATGCTGTCTACACGAAGAGCGACCCGCGTGCAACCATCTGCAAGCGCTTCGCGGAGCGTCTCGCAAAGGGCACCGAATTCGAAGCGGAGTTCAAGTTGCTCGAATCCATAGAGCGGCTTTCACCTGAAGTATTCGTACGCGAAAAAGGATCGAAGAAGACGCTCTGCGCCAATATCGACATGTATTCCGGCTTCGTTTACAGCATGATGGGTATCCCGGACGATCTGTACACGCCGCTTTTCGCCTGCGCGAGAATGGCAGGCTGGAGCGCGCATCGTTTCGAGGAAATCGTTTCAGGCAAGCGCATCATCCGCCCCGCCTACAAGACGACGTTCCAACATCGCGATTTCGTGCCTATCGAACAACGCTAAGAGATTGCAGAACAACGCGAAAGACCTTCTCGCGACGCACACTTTTAAATGTATTCTCGGAGCCGATGTGTTCGGCTCCTTTTCTTTGGCGGCTTAAGCACCCTTCGGGAGCTTCACGAGAACAAGAACAGCTATCGTGATAGCGCATGGGATGAGCATGCAGTACCACATCGCGCTATAGCCCCACATGTTGACGAGCCAACCAGAAATGACAGGGCCGAATATGAAGCCCAAATCGTTACCGATGTAGCACGAATTGCTCGCGGCAGCATAACGCTCTTGTGGAACCATCTTCATTGCCAACGCTTGTGCGACCGGCATAGCCGTGCCTGTTCCGATTGCGTTAAGCACCGCAACCACGCAGTAGCCGAACAGCGTTTCGACGTTAGGAAGCAAGGCGTACGAAACCGCGAGAACCACTAACACCGGGAGCAGGGTCTTCTTCGCGCCGACCCTGTCCGACAGGCTTCCGAAGAACGGTCGGGTCACAATCGTCACAATCGCGAACACCGTGAAAAACAATCCTATCTGCTCCTGCGGAACGCCCTTCGACATGCCGTCGATGACGAGGAACGCCAGAATGGTTGCGTACGGAATGCCTGTCAGCGCAAGGATGATCATCGGCACGATGGATTCCTTGGCGATCACGCTCTTCATCGAGATGCGGAATTTCTGCGTACCACGGCTCGGTTGGTTGATGAGCAGCACGAGCAAAGCGCCGATGACCTCGAGAGACCCGGCGATCACATACGTTGCCTTGTACCCGATGTACACCGAAAGGCTAAGCGAAATCGAAGGGCCGATCGCCTGGCATGCCGCCTGCGCGACACCGAAATAGGCGATACCCTTCCCGAACTGGTCTTTCGGTAGATACACTGCCACCAAGACAAGGTTCACCGTACCCGAGAACGCCTGGGCAAGGCCTCGCAAGAGCATGCTCGCGCCAACACCTTCGACGGAGTTGCTCAGCGCGCATCCGAAGAATGCACACCCGAGCACCACCATGAATATCATGAGGATCTTCTTGTGGTCGAACGCATCGATTGCGGGCCCGGAAATGATCTTGAAGCCCATGGCAGTGATGGCGAACAGGCCGGTGACGATACCGATCGCAACTGCGTCACCGCCAAGCGATTCCGTATATTTGGATAAGATGCCATGGGACATCTGAAGACCCAAGTATTGGAAGATGCCGGCAAGACAGCAGCAGATGAAGGGACGGTTCCAAACAGTGGTCGGAATCCAACCGTTCTCGTTCGGTGTAGCTGCGGGTAGGCTCGCCTTGTCCTCTGCCGGCTTACCGGATATCGTTTTGTCTTCGCTCACAGCTTCACTTCGCTTTCCCGTCCTTCGAGGGGATACGCAACCACAACAACCAGCGCAAATGCAACCGGCACCAACATACATAACCACATGGAAGAGCAGCCGAGTAACTCAACTAGAAGCCCCGCGATATTCGGACCGATAAGCGCGCCGATATCATTGCCGACATAACACGTGCAACTTGCCGCCCCAAAATGCTCAGGTGGTACGAGCTTCATTGCAAGCGCTTGCGTCAAGGGCTGTGCAACACCATAGCCAAATGCCATCAATACTGCAACCACGCAAAAGCCAAAAAGGCTATCTACTTGACTAAGCAGAGCAAAACCAGCTGCATAACTGACAAGTGCGGGGACCATCGCCTTCTTAAATCCGATTTTATCTGAAAGCGATCCCATAAGAGGCCTGCTGAGCAGCATCGCTCCCGCAAGCACGAGAAAGAAGCTACCAACATACTCTTGCGAGATGCCCTGGTCAAGACCGTAGAGCACCACAAACGTGTAGATACTGAAAAACGAACCGCACATGAGCGCCAGAACGATAGCGGGCATTGCCGCCTCTTTGGCGAGCATGCTGCTAAGCGATATGCGGAATGGCTCAGTACCGCAACTTGGACGCTTGATCGTCAGCACGACAAGCGAACCGAGGACCTCGACTACAGCGGCAACCATATATGCGCCCTCATAGCCGATGACAAGCGCAAGGTTGAGTGCGATCATCGGCGCGAGCGCCTGGCAAATCGCCTGCGCGAGTGTGAAGATGCCGATGCCTTTCCCGAGTTGATTCTTAGGCAAGAAATCTGTCGCGATGACAAGCGCCGCCGTGCTCGTGAAAGCCATTGCGGCACCACGTACGAGACTGAACGTACCAACCATGAACACCGATGTGCTGAAAGCATAGCCGGCGAACGCAACGGCCGTGCCGAGCATCGCGATGGAGAACACCTTCTTGCGATTGAACGAGTCGAGTATCGGCGCCGAAATCGCCTTGAGCAAAAGCGCTGTGAGGGCAAACGCGCTGGTCACCATACCGACTTCGCTTGCCGAGCCACCAAGCGCAGCCGTGTAAGGAGCAAGGATTCCCTGGCTCATCTGCATCCCGAAATGCATGAAGACAGCCGCGATGCACACGAGAATGAACGAACGGTTCCAGATGCTCGTTGGTTCCTTGATGTTTGCGGTTTTCGTCACGTGCTCTTCGTTGCTCTTTTACGATTGATCGCCTATTGCAGGTGCAATTGTAGCGCGTTGCGCTATAATGACCTATGCGTTTTTGCAAGCGGGTGTCGCCAAGTGGTAAGGCCCGAGCTTCCCAAGCTCGTATTCGCGGGTTCGAGTCCCGTCACCCGCTCCATTCAAAATGATGGTCGCAGTCTTGTTTGGCTGTGACCTTTTTCTTTCTCGTTGATAAACAAAAACATTAAGGCGGGCCGCTTACCTCTTTTTAAGAAGGAAACGACCCGCCCCCACAGGCCATAGCCGTTCCGCATGCGCTGACTCGCGCTACAACAACGAATCGGACTCGGATGATCGCACAGCCCCTATAAGCGCAATATGTTAGAAAGCCATGCCCGATAGAACGACGATATTGCGGGAAGCCTTCCTTTTGATGAACGTTTAGCAATAGGGGCATACTTCCATCATCATCTAGAACATTCGACTGCATTCGGACCCCTGGTCGCACGATTCCTGTTCGTCTAGGACCAAAACGGCACCTTTTGAACGCTTCTTCCCATCGTTTTCGCGTTTTTTCACAAGTCCTTCATATAATGTGCGTATTGATTAGACATGGTAGAGGTGCGGCTCGCATCAGTAGCCTGGAAGCCACGTCGGGAACGTGCAGGCGAAAGGGTTAGCCGCCGAAGGACCGGTTGATTCCCGAAAGCCCGGTACCTGGACTGAAGGAGAATATCCTTCAGGCTGTCGCCACGGGCGCTATGAGCGTCTTTCGCGGAGAGCTATCATGGCACGACACGGAAAACGTACTCCTTGTTGAAGCCATGAAGCACCATGGCTTTTCTTTTTGGAACAAAGCCGAGAATGCTAACCCGTCTCGGCTGAAACGCGGAAAAGAGATCCGCACCGTAGGCAAAAGGAGACAACATGGAGTTCGTCAACACCTTCTGGGCTCTCGTGCCCCCGATAGTCGCCATTGTCTTGGCGCTTATCACCAAGGAAACGTACAGTTCCTTGTTCATCGGCATCTTGGTCGGCGCTATTCTGCTGGCCCTGCAATCGGGCGATTTGATCAACATCTTGAACTACATCATCCTGGGTGAAACCGATGATGGCGCAACGGTCGGCTTCATCACGGCGATAAGCGACCCATGGAATGCGGGTATCTTCATATTCCTTGTGATACTCGGCATCATGGTCGCGCTCGTGAATGCCGCCGGCGGTTCCGCCGCGTTCGGCACATGGGCCGCTACGCACATCAAGAGCCGTGTGGGAGCCATGCTCGCCACGTTCGTGCTCGGCGTGCTCATTTTCATCGATGACTACTTCAACTGCCTGACCGTCGGTGCTGTCATGCGCCCCGTGAGCGATCGTCACAAGATCTCACGCGCGAAGCTCTCATACGTCATCGACGCGACCGCCGCGCCCATCTGCATGATCGCACCTATCAGCTCTTGGGCGGCTGCTGTTTCCGCAACCGCAAGCGACCTCGACACGGGTGTTACGGGCATCCAGCTGTTCATCCAGGCGATCCCGTACAACTTCTATTCGTTGCTCACCATCGTCTTCGTCATCTTCCTCGTCGTCATGCAGTTTGATTACGGTCCGATGGCCGCAGCCGAGCTCAAGGCGCTCAGGGAAGGCGAACTCGGTTCCCTGGGCAACGAAGAGGCCGTCAAGCAGGAAAAGGCTTCCCTATGGGATCTGCTTCTCCCCGTCATCCTGCTCATCATCTGCTGCTGCATCGGAATGATGTACGTCGGCGGTTTCTGGGATCCCGAAGCCGATGGCTACATGAATCTCGCCGTAGCTTTTGGCGACACTGACGCATCCGTCGGCCTGCCGTGGGGTTCGATCATCGCTCTCATCCTGTCGTTCATCTACCTCATCGCCCGTCGCACTATCACATTCAAGAAGGCTATGGAATGCATCATCACAGGCTTTAAGGCCATGGTTCCGGCTATGCTCATCCTGACCTTCGCACTGACGCTGAAGCTCATGACCACTGCGCTTGGCGCTGACGTCTTCGTCGCCGGTCTCATGGAAGGTGCTGCAGCTGGACTGTATGCGCTGCTACCGGCCATCATCTTCTTGGTCGCTCTGTTCCTGGCATTCTCGACGGGCACGAGCTGGGGCACGTTCGGCATCCTCATCCCCATCGTGCTGCCAATCTTCGCCACCGAACCCGAGTTGCTCATCATCGGCATCTCCGCCTGCCTGGCAGGCGCTGTATGCGGCGACCACATCTCGCCGATATCCGATACGACGATCATGGCATCCGCTGGTGCGAACGTGAACCACGTCGAGCATGTTTCTACGCAGCTGCCGTACGCGCTGACGGTTGCAGCAATCTCGTTCGTATGCTTCCTCATCGCCGGCTTCGTCCGCAATCCGTTCATCTGCCTGGCTATCGGCATCGTGCTGGTCATCGCAACGGTCATTGTGCTGCGCAACACAATCGGAAAGAAGAGCGGCGAGGTTATCCGCTCTTACAACAGGACCGCCGCAGAAGAGTAGTCCTGCCGCTTTCTTCAGCTAACTCGAACGCAAAGGACCTTGGTTTTCCGGGGTCCTTTCGTTTTGCCGTTACATGCGGGTGGGCACTGCCTTTTTGACAGTGCCCACCGAGAGAGAAGAGAAGAAAAGGGAGGAAAAAGTTACACCAAGCGTTTCCTTTCTTTGAGCTCCGACCCCCTATGCCGGACTTCTGAATTGTTTCTTACTTAATTATTCTCAACTTAGTATTATGTTGTTCTCTATATTATGCTTTCTTGAGGATAATGTCAAGCATGTTTTTCTGTATTTAAACTAAGACTGTATCCTATATTGAAGCAAGCACGTTTTCCGTAGAGTACAAAGGTGGGTATCGCCAATCGACGATACCCACAGCAATGCTTTTTTCGAAAAGCGTGTATTTTGTTACTTAACGTTCGCCTTCTCGATAAGAGCCTTTACCTCGTCATCGGAAAGGTTGTAATTATAGAAAGTCTTGTAATAGGACTTGGTCACATCAGCAATCGAATCGCTGAACTTATCCGGATACAGCAGACGCGGAAGCCATTGCATTCCCATGACCTGATTAACTGTCGGAGGATTGTTCATCCAGCAATATGGCGTATTCGGAACCTCATAGTACTGACCGTTTTGTATTGCGCTCAAAGTCTGCCAACCCGCAGCGTTTCCAACCTGATCATAAAGACCGCCTGCTTGGAATAGGATGACTTCGGGGTTCCAGTTCGCAAGCTGTTCAAGGTCGATTGGATTACCCGTTCCCTTTCCAGAAGCGTTCTCGACAACGACGACGTTATTCGCAACCATATCGACAACGCCACCCTGATACGAACCCTTCGCAATGGCGTTCACGCCATCTGTCCCAACGATGTAGGCAACGTTCTTCTTGCTGTCGCCGACTTTCTTCATAGCATCCGACACCGTTTGATACGCCTTAGAGCAATAATTTGAAAGCGTCTTGGCACGGTCTTCACATCCGAGCAGTTCGCCGAGTTTCGTGTAAGCGTTTCCATAATCCTCAAGCTTGGTCTCGATAAACACACACGGGATTCCGAGTTGCTCCTGTAGCTGATCGAGGTCTTCCTTGATACCATCCTTCACTTCGCCAGTATCAACAAGCACCTTGGTCTTGCCGCTTGCCAGGCCAGCAACTGTCTCCTTGTTCAGGTCGCCCTTCGAGCCGAACGCTGCACCCGTAACGGGAAGGCCTTTCAGCGAATCGACACCTATGTACTTCAAGATGTCATCGGACAGTTCACTTGAAACCGATGCGAGCTTTTCGGGGCACAGCGTAAGAAGAACCTGCGTTGCCGTATGGCCTGACGGAATGACATACTCGACGTTTGCCGGCACCTTCACTTCCCTACCCACCGAGTCGACGAACGTGACGTTGCCATCGGCATCGGCCTTCTTCTTGCTTGAGCAGCCTGAAGCGACACATGCAAGACCAAGGCACAGCATGGCTGCCAGTACGATCGCTACAACCCTCTTCCATTTTTCTTTTGTCTGCGACATGGGATTCCCTTCCTTTCATTGAAGCCTATGCTTCTTCTAAATCGATGATCGGTACGCAGACGCGCACCTTGTCGTCGTAGAGCGAATTAACCTCAACGTCTATGCCGTATAGGTCGCTAATCAGCTTGTCAGTAATCACCTCCTTAGGAGGCCCGAATGCTGCAATCTGCCCTTTGCTGATGACAAGGGTCTTGTCCGAATACAGAAAGGCCTGATCGGGTTGATGGGTTGATTGGATGATGCTCATCCCCTCGCGAGCAAGTCTCTTGACGCAACTCAGCACGCGCACCGTGTTGCCGTAATCCAACGCGCTCGTTGGCTCATCCATGATGATCGTGCGCGCATTTTGCGCCAGGGCGCGAGCGATAAGCACAAGCTGCTGCTCGCCTCCCGAAATCTGCGTATATGTTCGGGTTGCAAGATGAGCGATACCGATGCGCTCCAGGGCTGCATAGGCGCGCTCGAGCTGGGCGGTACCTGGAACTCCAAGCGAGGGAAGGTCATTCGTGGTGCTCATGAGAACCACGTCGATGACCTCGAAGTCGTACACGGGAGCATGCGATTGGGGAATGTAGGAAATCTCCCGAGCACGCTGCTTTATCGATAGGCTCCTTATGTCTTTCCCGTTGACCATGATGCTTCCCTGGTATCGTGACTCGAGACCGAGAATGCAGCGAAACAAAGTTGACTTCCCAACGCCATTAGGGCCGAGCACGTTTATCAGCATGCCGTCCTCCGCAGTGAAGGAAACGTCATGCAAAACCGCATGCTTTCCGTAAGAAAAAGAGAGATTGCTGACCGCGATGCTCATGGCTACAGCTTCTTTTTACGGGTGATGAGATACAGGAAAAAGGGCGCGCCGATGAAGGCCGTCAGAATCCCGATGGGGATCTCGGCTGCAGTTGCTAGGCGCGAGACGTCGTCAACGACCAAAAGGAAGGTGCCGCCCATAAGCATGCTGGCGGGAAGGAGCTTGCGATAGTCGACGCCGATGAGCATGCGGCACAAATGGGGGATGACAAGCCCAACCCAACCGATCATGCCTGTAACAGAAACACTTGCTGCGGTGACTAGCGTTGCAGCGAAAATCACGAGGATTCTGACGCGGCGCGCATCTACACCCATCGTAGAGGCTTCTTCGTCCCCCATTGTCAGAATATTGATCTTCCATCGAAGGACGAACAGCATGACCAAGCCAACCAGCATGATGGGCACAACACCTATCGGCTGGTTCGGCGCACCGCCCCATAATTGCTCAAGCGTCGACCCGGTAACGCTACCCATGAGCCAATAGGTGATGTCCGCGAGCTCGTTCGTAGGGTCGGCAACAAGCTTCGCGTATGACACGCCCGCAGAAAACAGTGAGCTGACCATAACGCCAGCTAGGACGACAACCAATACATGGTTTCCCTTTGCACGGGTACTGATAAGCAAGACCAAGGCGACCGAAAGCAGCGAGAACGCAAAGGCCATGATAGAAACGCCCGCACCGCCAAGATGCATCAAGATGCCGATTGCCGCACCAAGGGCAGCTCCTTGCGAAGCGCCGAGAATATCAGGACTGACTAAGGGGTTTTGGAAAGTGCCTTGGTATGCAGCGCCAGCAGCAGCAAGGCAACATCCTACGAACAGGGCCATGAGAATACGCGGAAGCCTGACATTGAAGAACAGGATGTACATCTGGTCCGTCCACGTCTCCGTTACAGGAAAGACTTCGGACAGCAGCATCCGAATCGCCTCGTCTGGGGGAATCGGATAGCGGCCGAGCATGAGCGATACGGCCACTGCCACAATCATCAAGACACCTAGCGCAATAAGGACGGCCCTGGCGCGATTCTTCTGCGCGGAAACGGGCGGTGTTTTGATTAAGCCATTGCCAGATTCTTTATTAGAGGATGTTATCATTCGAGTTTATTATTTCCAGTTGGCAATATTCTTGTTTGTGTATTATACTGTGTTTAGATTACTCTTATCCGAAAATATTGTCAACGACTCGAACTGCGTGAAGAAATGAAGGAAAGCGATTTCATCAAAACCGTCCCTCAAAAAGACGGGCTTGCTCCTGGAGATATCCTCCGCTGCATTGACGGGAAAACGTATCGGACCGTCTTGCTCGTCGACGACGATCGCATCGTGGTTGAAGGCCGAACGGGACTTACCGAATCACTTCCCTATTCGGCTCTTTCTGCCCATTGGCTGAAGATGATCCCGAAGGAATCGGACTGCAGGCGCTAAAAACCCAAAACCTGCATGACGAGTAACGCTATGGTTAGCGCTGCGACCACCACGACGGTCGCCCAAATCAGCACCCGGAACACGCGTCCGACACGATAGATGCCCATTATGCGCTTGTCGGCCGCGATAATCGCCATGAATACCAAGAGCACAGGCAGAATGATGCCGCATACGAACTGCGAGAACAGCATGACCCGCATCAGGTTGATGTCAGGAATCAGAACCACGACAGCCGAGAATGCTATGACGAAGGTCAGGATGCTCTTGAAAATCGGGGCTTCCTTCCAAGTGAAAGAAACGCCCGCTTCCCAACCGAATGCCTCGCAGATGACGAATGACGTAGTAAGCGGCAACACGCATGCAGCCAAAAACGACGCTCCTATCAAACCAACTGCGAACAGGATGCGCGCGTACTGGCCCGCGAACGGTTCAAGCGCGTGCGCCGCATCGGCCGCAGAATCAACGGAGATGCCTTCGGGGTACAGCACAGAACCTGTCGTCACCACGATGAACCACGCAACCGCGCACGCAACGATCGTGCCGGAAATCGCATCGACTTTCATGGAGAAGTTATCCTCGATGGTCATACCCTTCTCCACCACGTTGCTTTGCATGTTGAAGATCATCCATGGCGCGATCGTGGTGCCGACCATCGCAATCATGAGCGATATGTAGTTGGTGTCGTTCAGAAACGTCGGGACGACCGTGCTGATAAGCGCCTCGTCCCAACTTGGTTTCGCCATGATCGCAGCTACGACGTACGTGATGAATACGAGCGAGATGATGAGGAATACACGCTCTACCTGCTTGTAGTTGCCACCGACGACCAGAAGCCATACGACAACGGCAGCCACAGGTACCGTTATGTATTTGCTGACCCCGAACATCTCCATACCGCTGGCGATGCCGGCGAACTGCGAGATGATCGTTGCGATGTTGCCAATGAGCAAGGCGATCATGGCAAGCGTGGTCAGACGAATGCCGAAGCGCTCGCGGATGAGCGCCGCGAAACCCTTGCCTGACACCGCACCCATGCGACTTGCGGTTATCTGCACGACGATGAGAAGCACGCACATAATCGGCAGCGCCCACAGCGTCTTATACCCGAACAGCGCGCCTACTTGTGAATAGGTCGCGATACCGCCAGCATCGTTTCCTGCCATGGCGGTAATGACGCCTGGCCCCATCGCGGCGAAGAAGAGCCAGAGCTTGCCCTTCTTCTTTTCGGGTGCAAGCGTTTCTTGGGTTTGCTGTGTCTGCAGATCCTTGACGACCATAGAAATCAGACCATTCCGCCTTGCACGATGTTTATGACGACGAAGGTGTACAACGCCAGGATCACGATGGCACCAACGATGATGCCGGCCAAAACAGCGGGTCTAATCTTGCGATCGCCTGAGACGTCATCTTCGATGGCATCCCATGCGTCCTCGGTCGTGACGATGCCAAGCAGTACGCCGCTCTCATCGCAAACTGGGATTGCGGGCATGTCGTATTTGAAGATGTCTGCCGCGACTTCTTCCTCTTCTTCATCGGGAGTTACAGAGATAAGGTTCTCCGTATACATGATGTCGCTAACTACAGTGTCCTCGGGAGTGAGCACGAGAGTGCGCAACGACAGCACGCCGATGAATTTGCCATAATCGCTAAGCACGTACACGTAATGGACCGTCGGATGATCTTCTTCAAGGTTGCGCAGCGCATCGATGACCTGCTTAACCGTACTGTCATGACGAACCGCAACGTACTGCGTAGTCATCATGCCGCCTGCAGTGCCTTCCTTGTAACCAAGGAGGCGACGAATCTCGTTCGCATCCTCCCAGCCCATCAGGCGGAGAAGCGTTTCTGCCTTCTCGTAGGGAAGATCGCGGACGATTTCGACAGCATCATCGGGATCCATCTTGCCGAGCAGTCGGGATGCTTGAGCATCGGTCAAATCATCGATGAATTCTGCTTGGAACTCATCTTCCATCTCGCTGACCGCTTCGAATGCATGCGATTCGTCAAGGTGTTTGAATACGTTGGCGCGCTGCTGCGGCTCAAGCTGCTCCAGAATATCCGCGACGTCGGCAGGATGCAGCTCGTCGAGGCGCTTGTGCGTAACACTGAGCTGCACTTTTGAAAGGTCGCGATCGAGCAGGTCCATGTAGTTCCATGCGATGATCTGCTCAGGGATATCCTTGCCGAACACCTTCGCCAAGCCAACGACCGCTTTCTCGACGATGGGATGTAGGCCGCGAAGGATACCGCGGATACCCACTTCGGCGCCGAGCAGGCGCAACTGCGTACCGGACTGAGAGAGCTTCAGGTCGTTTACACGGACGACTTTAAGGCCCTGCGTGTCAACGATCTGGCGGTTCATCAAATCACGCGCAAGGAGTACCTCATCAGGCTGAAGGTAGCTGAAGCGCACATCGTGGCTTTCCATCTTGAGCTTGATGCCATCATCGTCGAATTCGTCGACATACTTGCGCCATGAGACCATGAACGGGACGCGACCTGGCCCTTGGAAGGCAAGACTGGTAATACGCGGGAAGACCTCTCCTGTGGAGATGGCGAGATCAGATACCGTTCCGATTTTCTCACCCGTTGAATCTACAACGGGCTTTCCCAGCATTTGTGAAAGATAGAGCATGGGCTTTCCTCTTCTGTAACGCACAGCTTTTCCTTTGGCTGTCCGCGCAGGAAAGCCAAAGGATTACATACTGTGAGGTTTCGGTTTTCGAACCTTCAAGTATTGTCCTTTCTCTTTTTCTGGTACCGTTTCCAAACGCGCGCACAACAGTGCAAGCACATTCGACGGTGCTTTAACTTCTGCATAGTACCCCGAAAGCTGGCATTTGCCAAGCTTTTTGATGAAATAAAGCATTGACAAACATTTGGATTGCAATACAATATCGTTTGCTGTTTTTTGTGCGCCATTACCTCAGCTGGATAGAGGGACTGACTACGAATCAGTACGTCGGGGGTTCGAATCCCTCATGGCGCACCACTTATAATCATCGCCAAACCTAAAACGGTTTGGCTTTTTTATTTCGAGAGAGAGCGTGTGGTGGAAACTGCAGCAGACATCATCGACAGCATGGACCTGCATTCGCTCGGCGTTGAGATCACCGAAACCGATCGTGGCCTCGCATTGGTTGGTGACGGGATGGAGCTCATTGCAGATTTCTCGCGGATGAAGCCACGGCTCAAGCCCGCCAATCTAAAGCGGGAGCTGCTCGTGCAAGCCGCGCGCATCAAGAGCGTAGACCGCGCTCCTTCCGTCATCGATGCCACCGCCGGTTTCGGAGAAGATGCTCTTTTGCTTGCTGCTGCGGGCTTCACGGTCACCATGTTCGAGCACAATCCGATTATCGTCGCCCTTCTGCGAGATGCCCTTACTCGCGCTGGGCAGGACAACCTGCTTGCCTCAGCGGTTTCACGAATGAATCTCATCGAGGGCGACAGCATCCAGGAACTTGAGAACATCGCATCCTCTCCTGATGTGGTGTACCTCGATCCGATGTTTCCAGAACGATCTAAAAGCGCCGCCGTCAAAAAGAAATTCCAGTTGCTCCATCGTATCGAGCTTCCGTGCTCCGATGAAGACGAGCTTCTCGAAGCTGCATTTGCAAGCAAACCGCGCAAAATCGTCATCAAGCGCACTTTAAAGGGTCCGTACCTCGCAGGTCGGAAGCCCCATTACTCGCTCAAGGGCAAGGCTATCCGCTATGACTGCTTCGCCTTTGCAAGCGAAAACTGCATCCCCAACGCATAAAAAAGAAGGCCCCGTGGAGCCTTCTCGATTTATTATCAGTCAGAACTACTTGACGGCGCCAATGCGGCAGATGGTGGTTCCGCAGTCCGGGCACTTACCCTTAACGATCGGCTTGCCGTTCTTCGTGGTTCCCTCGGTCGGATCAGCCATGACCTTCTTGGCCTTGCACTTCATGCAGTAAGCTTCGATCTTCTTTGCCTTTGCCATCTTACTAGTCCTTTCTATTGGTTGTTCAATTTCATGCACCTAAGCAGAAGGTTTGTTGGTTGCTCCTGCCCAGCGCGATTAGCTTGCGTTAATTATCGAATCAATCGATCGTTTTTCGCCTCCGACCTGCAAAAAAGCATGTGAACGGCACAATTTATATGGTTTTTAGCAACTCCATTACGAAATCTGTGTTCTCTGCAAGCACGTCCATGTCGATGACATCAATCGTGTCAGCCTCTTCACCGCGATACGCAGGCTTTCCCTGGGCCGCCCCGATAAGATGCAGCGCACTTATGCCGCGGCGAATCGCAAGCGAGCTTGCACTCTCGGCCCACTGGATATCTTCTGAACCGAGTTTCAGACCGGTGACGTTCTGCGCCTTCTTCAGGAAGCGCAACGCGCGCCTCGACACCTCAACCGGCTGGCCGATGCCTTCCTTCTTCACGTAGCTCAGATCGCCTGCGCCGAGACCGTCGAGTTCGATGACCAACGCACCGTGAAGCTCGCGTTCGTGCGCCGCAAGGAAGGCCTTCATACCTGCATTGCCCGAATACTGGGAGCCCAGCGCGACGAACCATACCTCAGTGTCGAGATCGAGAGTGCGCAACGAGCTGATGCTCTGGTATGTCTGGCGGCGCTTGCGCGGACGAGGACGTTCGACTTCTTCCTCTACAACCGTATCATAGCCCTCTGGTTCGAATTCGTCGTCATAGGCAAGGTCTTCTTCTACGAACTCGCCTTCCTCGATAAGGTCTTCGTCCTTGTCGCCCTTGTGGATTTTCGAACTAAGCTTTTGCTTCAAGCCTGAGAACGCGCCGCCATTCCAGCCACGTCCCCAACCGCTGTTGCCCCAACCATCGGAAGACCAGTCATCGTCGTTGAAAAGATTGTCCTCTATGGACTTTACGCGAGAGGAAGCGGGATCGGTGAAGCGAGAATCCCTCGATCCCGTGCTTACGCGCTTGAAACCATCTGTATCGTCCGCGTCGTCGAAGTCATCGTAATCGTCGGACTTGAAGCTTTCCCAGCTTCCACGCGCTGCACCGACGCTGCGTGCGTTGTAATCTTCATCGACATCAAGCCATTCGCTTGTACTTACATCGAACTCGTCAGCCTTCTTGTTCTTCTTGAACAGCTTGCTGAAGAAGCCTTCTTTCTTGGGCTCCACGAAGCCGTTTTGGTCATCATAGCCATCTTGGTCATCGTAAGTGAAGTCCTCGGTTTCTTCGACAAAGGCAGCCTCTTCCAAATCGTCAGCAGGAGCGGATGCGGATTCTGTGCTTTCAAAATCGTCTACCATATTCAGCGTGGGCAGCATGTCTGCATCGATCACAGGACTGCCTGAAAGCTCAGGCACGGTAAGTTCATCGGCCTTATTCGCCTCTTCTTCCTGGATGGAAGCCGATTGCTCCGAGAAGAGAGGTGCAGCACCGTAGCTTATGGAGCCGGTAATGCTCGGAAGCGTCGTGCGCAAAACAGTCCTTGACCCCCCGTCTTTCTTTTCCGACCCATCGATAACCGGAAGGTCAACACGAGGAATCGCTTGCAATTTGGGAATCGCGTTCTTCGGGTCGAGAGCGGGCATCGCAATCGTCTCGCCGAGATCCGCCTCGTAGGCGGTTTCAACCTCTTCGGCAGCTTCGATTGCGGTATCTTCCGCAGCCTCGACGATCTCTTGTGCATCAGGCAAATCCTCTACGAATGCTTCTATCTCGTCTGCAACCGCTTCGGCTGCCTCAGGAAGCTTTTCGAAAGACACATCGAACTGATCCACAGCTGTCTCGACTGCTTCGGGAAGCTCCTCGAAAGACACATCGAACTGATCCACAGCTGTCTCGACTGCCTCAGCTGCCTGTTCCAACTCATCGACAACCGTCTCGACAGCTTCATCGACGATTTCCTCGGTATCAGGCTCAGAAGCCTCCAATGCCGCCTCCCGCGCCGCTTCGGTGCGGTCAACCTCTTCGAGAAGCGTACGGTCATAATGGAATTCCGGTGCCTGATTGATCTTGTTGCGGATATCTTCGATTTGACGGCCGAGCTCGGTCGATACCTCAACCTCGCTAGGCGCAGGAGCGGTATTCGCGAACCTCGCAGCTGACGTGGCCTCTGCGATCTTGAGAGCATCCGCAAAGCGCGAGCGCTGTACGGGCACGTTGTCTTCGTCAGGATTGCGGCGCGCTTTCGCTTGTGCGCGCTTGAACCACGCAGGAAGGTTCGGGTCGTCGTAATATACAGGTTCGGGTTCGGGTTCGGGCTCTGGCTCTGGCTCGGGAATGGTTTCCGCTTCCTCGACTACCTCAATGACTGGCTCTGGGGCTTCCTCGGAAACCGGCTCCTCAACTTGCTCGAAAATCGCAACTTGCACCGGCTCTTTTTCGGAAACCTGCTCGATTGCCGCTTCTTCTTTCTCGCGAGAAGCTTCCTCTTCGGCCTTCCTCTGAGCATCGAGCTCACGCAGATGCTCGATATCACACGAGATGGTCGTGCTAGTGGGTCGACCCGTCAGCGCAGCGATGGCGCGCTTTGCCGCCAGCAAGCGCTCTGCAGGGTCGGCATCCTCCGCGACCTCTTCGAAACCTGAAGCAGGTTTAGCAGAAAGGCCAAGATCCTTCAGCTCAACCTTCTCTGCCTCATCGTCAAAAACTGGTTCGTCTTCACGGGTTTCTACGTATTCGTAGCTGATTTCGGCACCAGCTGGAATGACGTCCGCGGCACGAGCCGCGTCTTCACCGTGGATGGTCGGTTCTTCGTCATAATTGAGCGGCATCTGGCCATAGAGGACGCCGTCCTCACGCTCAGGACGGAGGCTGTATTGACCCACGCCGCCACCCACACGCAGCGCCGCTTCCATCAAAATCGCAACGCCCGCCGCATTGCCGTTTGCGCCGTCGTTGTATTTCGCAAGACGAGCAAGCAGGTATACAACGAACGGCAAGAGCGTCACAAGCGCGACTAAGACGATGAGGATGTTGACGATAACGACCGCAGCACCCGATGCATTCAGGAAGAACAGGCCACGGATAAGAAGAAGAATCGGAAGCGCGATAGATGCGATCAAGACCGCCTTGTTAATGAATGGAAGGGACGGCAAAAACGCCGAGCCGAGCTCACGGCGGACCTTGCTGGTATCGTAATTCGCAACGACCACGATCTTGCGTGTTCTGGTCGTACCGTTTTCGGGAACGTATTTTGCAACGATATTCTGGCTATCCCTGCCAGGAAGCATGTTCGACAGGAAATTGTGGCCCGTTTCCTCGAGTACAGCGACGACGGCAAGTAAAATCGTAATGATAATCGCGGGAATTGCCATCACGGGGAAAATGAGCGCAAGGATGACGACTATCAACCCGATAATGCCGCAAACGGCTTGCACGAATTCTCCATCTGAGCGCGGATGGAAATCCTCTATTTCAGCATGGAGACCCGACTCCTGTTGGATGGTGTCTGCGATATAGAGCGCCGCCTGCTGTTCTCGGTCGGAACCCGCAGGTCGCGGACCGATTTCTTCAGCGAGATAAGCAATGTGATCGAATGTATCAGGCATGGTTGCGCCTTTCGTGTGCCTACGAGTTTGCATAGTCGTGATTAGTATACGCTATTTGACTTCTGTACCCAAGTAATTACGCAAGAAAGAATCGGTTACACCCGCATCTGTTCGGGCAGATTCATACTCGGCAATCAACGGCTTGGATTCCTCGTCAAAGGCAGTACGGATAGGCTCGAGCCAATCCTCAGGAAATTGCGATGCAAACGTAGCAGCACGGGCGTCTGCTTCAGTATAGGCATCGTTTTCTTGAACAGCTAATTCCGTATCTTCGTCAATGAGCGCCTGGGTCGATGCCATACCGTGCTCGAAAGCTTCTATACGAAGATCGATGTACTCGATGTACACCCCGATTCCAGCAGAGGGGCTCAGCTCGCTTGCGGTTTCGAGCTTTTGACGCGCGCTTGCCAACTCGTCGATCGCCGCACGCGTCTTTTCGTACGAAGCAAGCATCTTCTCTTCCGTGAGATCGCCGGAAACGAGACGGGCAGCATCGCGGGCAAGCGAATCCGCCACAAAGATCTGATCGGACGCGCTTGATACTAAACTCACAGCCTGTTCGGTCTCGTATGCCTTCTCAAGCAAGGCCCTCCCGGATTCGAGCATGGTTTTTCGTGAGGCAATCGCCGCTGAGGCGTAATTCGCAGTCTCGTCGTCTGCGGCGATGTACTTCTCTGACAAAAGCCTGTTCACGATGAGCGTTGCTTCATCGAGAGCCTTGCTGGACTCGTCCAGTTCAGCGAATAATGCATCGATATTCTCAAAAGAAGCCTCGGTTATGGGATTCGAAAGCACAGTATCCATCTTCACGAGGGATTGATCTGCTTGCTCGATCTTCTTCAGAGCGGTATTGATTTGCTGCGTTACCGATTGCTTTTGCGCAGAGAACTGCTGGTACAAAAACCCGGCGAGCACCACAAGCACCACTACCGCAACGCAAACAGACACGATGGTTAAGATCTTACGGGTTTTGCGTTTCGCCTTGCGCCGCGCAACCTCCGCCTCCACGGAAATCCGCGAGTCTGTTTGCTGGTTTACATGCACCTGACCAGGGATAACGGTGTTTTGTTCTGCAGAAAAGGATGGGTGTGCATCGCTGCTGGGGGAAAAATCGAGCGTATAGTTGGGACTGGACGCTCCTTCGCTGGAGACAGCATCGCTACTTGGCAGGGCTATCTCCTGCTCTTTCGTTGGCGTCGTTATCGTCTTTTTCTTGCCGGGGAGCGTGAACAACGAGATCTTACCGAAGCCTTTGAACGCATCGGACGGTTGATCGGAGTTCCCGTCCATCGACAGCTTTGCTGCATCGAGAACGCTGAACGATATCTCGTTGGACGTACCAACGGTATCGCTCTTGATATGGCCAGCTTGGCTGATGTTATTTCGTTTCTTCCCAAACACGGCGTTCTTACCTGCGTTCCAGCTCCTTGATAATCTGGTTGCTCGTCAGAACCCTCACGTCATGACTCGGGAGAGACTTGAGGAAGGCTTTTCCGTAATGACGAGAAACCAAACGGTGGTCACATAATAGTACTACACCGCTGTCCTCCGCGGTACGAATCAGGCGTCCGACCGCTTGCTTGGTCTCTATAACCGCAGCTGGGAGCACATAATGCGCCCATGCCGAAGAATCAATCGTGCTCCGTTCGCACGACAGCGGATCGGTAGGTTTAGCGAACGGCAATTTCGGGATGATGACGGAGCGAAGCGTATCGCCTGGAGCATCGAAGCCCTCCCAAAAGCTCTTCAGCGCAAACAGCGAGAGGCTCTCATCGCTTAGGAAGTCGTCACGCAGGCCCTTGACCGACACACCCCATTTTTGGCAGACCAAGCGCAAATCATGCTGCTTGAGCTCGGGATATGCCGCTTCAAAGCACGATTCCATTTCCTTACGGTTCGTGAAAAGGGTCAAAGTCGACCCATTGAGAGCGAGGTGCGCACGGACAAGCAAGTCCTGCAATGCGGGAAGGTAAGCCGGATCGTTCGGCTCAGGGATATCGCTCGGAACATACACCACCATGTTTTCGTCGAACGCATAGCTTGAAGCCAGCTGCAACGATCTCGATCGCGAATCGTCTCCACGATTCAGACCCACTGCCTGTTCGAACGATTCGAAGGAGTCGCCAACGGCAAGCGTTGCCGATGTGAACACCACGGAATGCGTGCTCGCGTACAAACGCTCGTTTAGCTCGTCGCCGACATCCAAGATCAACGCTTGGAGCTTTTCGGGCTTGCGATCGCTTTTACGATTGCCCTTGCGATTTCCCTTACGTTCGCTTTTACGGCACAACGTTGCCGAATAAACGTATTTCTTCTGTTGTGAGCCGAATAAGATCTCCGACGTCTGAACGTATTCCTTAAGGTTCAATGCAATCGATGCGATCTCGCGTTGCAAATCCGCTGCATTATCGTAATCCTCGAGGAACCCAACGATGTCTTGGCATGCGCGTATAAGCTTCTCAGCATCATCAACGCTTAAGCGGTTGAGTTCTGCAAGGCTTCTATACACCGAGCTCGCACGGATATCATCATTTAGCCAAAGCTCGATGGTCTCATAGTCCTTGTTGTATCTGTTCCCTTCGAAAAAGAGCAGGTCATCGATATGCTCGGCAAATTCAGCGGATGATTCCTTGAACGATCTGCCAAGTGAGACCGCCTTACCAGCAAGACCACGCAGCATCTCGGCTCCTCCCCCGTCTCCCATCAGAGACGCGAGACGCGAAGCACGCACAAGCGCGTTCTTCGATGCTTCCTCTGCAGCAATCCTGGATTGTAGGCGAGCGAGGCTATCCGTATCGATTTCGAACGAGAATGCTTTTCTTGCTTCAGCCTCGGCCCCATGGGCCTCATCGACGATCCAATGACGAATCGGGGGAAGAAGGCTTCGGTCGGCCTTCAAATCGCAGAACATCAGGCTATGGTTCGTGACGACGATGTCGGCGTCTTCCGCCAAGCGTCTCGCTCCATGGACAAAGCACATCGAACCGTAATACGGACATTTCCTTCGCAGACAATCAAAGCTTGTCGTGGTTATCGACCATCGAGGGAGAGCGCGGTAATCGATCTTGAGCGAGTCAATGTCGTCGAACTCGGTTTGCTCGATGAACGACAGGAGCGCAGCCAGCGCAGGAGCAGTCGAAACCTCTTTGCCTTGGACGTTTTTTGTCTGGGCCCCCTCTAAAACTAGATGCCCGATTTTTCGGAGACATGGATAATGCGCGAAACCCTTGAGGGCAGCCACTTCGATGCCGCCAAGCGCTTCCGAGAGCAACGGAAGTTCGTGATACACCAGCTGATCGAGCAGTGCATTGGTCTTCGTTGCCACACCAACGGTTATGCCGTTAAGCTTTGCAACGAGCGCGGCAGGAAGCAAGTACGCCATCGACTTGCCGACACCCGTTCCCGCTTCGACAGCAAGATTCTCAGATTGCCTGAAGGCGTCGAGAACCGCTTGCGACATCTGCTCTTGCTCTGTGCGCCTCTCAAATCGTCCGTACATCGTGCTTACCAGGCCACCGGGCTCGAATGCCTCGGCGATTTGCGCTGTATCAGGAAACACCATGGCGCTCGCTGGGTCGCTTGCTATCTCCTCGGCATCGCGTTTGCTTGATTGAGCGATAGTCCTCTTGCGTTGTTTGCGCATGTCCTTGAGAGAAAACGCAGGCGATGTCTCTTGTCTACGACATGCGCTTTCCGCGAAGATCGTTCCTGTGCTCCACGCATCTTCAGGAGCAAGTTCTCCGATGAAACGAACCAGCTCTGCTGGCATGGCGTCAACCGCAGCCAAAAGGATGCGGTATATCGAGCATGTTGCTTCCACATCAGCATCTGCCCGATGCGTGGAAACCGACGTCTCGAAAGCATGCACCAAATCGATGAGGCGATGGCCTTTAAGGCGCGGAAGGGCGATTCGCGCCAACTCGAGCGTATCGATCCAGCATAAATCCAGCAGCGGATAACCGGCTGGATGGCGTGTCGTGAACGTTTTGTCGAACTCTGCATTGTGTGCAACCATGATTGCGTCGGGTCCAACGAAGTCCACGAGTTGCGCGAGCGCCTCTTCAGGACCCGGGGCATCTGCGACATCATTTAGCGTGATGCCAGTTAAATGAACTATATCGTCTGGAATATCTTTGCCCGGATTGACAAACGTAACGAAGCGCTCCGTTACAATCCCCCGCTCAAGACGGGCCGCTGCGATCTGCATGAGCTCGTCATGATTGAACGACAGGCCAGTTGTCTCCGTATCGATGACAACCACATTGCGATCGAAACGACCGAAGTCGCTTTCGGCCGCGCGAGCGGGTAACGATGCATATCGCTCGACGACGTCTTTGGGCGTACCATCGCTTACCGCTTGCTGCAATGCAGTGCTTATCGTTTGGTTCAGCTCTTTCATGATACGCAGCCTATCATTACAATACAGTGGAACTTAGAGAAATCCTGAAAGTGCGCAGGGAAACCTTATTCTGCCACAGGAATCGTCTGGAGCTGATTGCATGTCCGACTTGCGGTATTACGGTTGTTACGCGCGGATTGAAACCGCATCGAAAGATAAAGGCGCAGAGCTGCAAGGCGCCGACAACATCATCGGAGATGCCTATACGCTCTCTTTTGAAACCTTGGATGGTTCACCCCAGGTGCATTTGATTAACAAATTCGGTGCCGATGTCGCTTTTTTTGACCCTCCCCTCTCGCGCCAGCTGAGCATCCTTAAAGCGCGCGGATGGACGCTTCGCGCAACGTTGGCTTTGGTCGCTTATACAGACATCCCCGATCCGGGACATTACTGGGGGCAAGCAGTCGTCATCTGCAATGCGCCCGAGTTCGATCCCGCATGCAACACGTTCGCAGACTCAGTCATGCAAGCTCTCAAAGAAGGAAACCGCCCAGAGGTGGATCTCGGACCGCAAGCCATCGATGCGATGCTGCAAGCCAACGGCGTTTGGAAGCCCTCGAAGAAAAACGAGGCCCCCAAGGCCAGCAAAGGCACGGTCATCCTTAAAACGCAGATGACATCTTCGGAGAAGGTCGTCGAGCAAGGACGTAAGAAGAATATAGGCTGCTACGTCGTGAGCTGGGCTTTTAATGTCGGCGTGGTTGTCCTGATTATTTATGGAGCATTGAAGCTGTTCGGAGTTCTATAGCTTCTTCGCTTTGAAAGCGCACTCTATCAAATAGGTGCACAATTCGGAAAACGGCATACCGCTCACACGCGCCGTCTCGGGCAAAAGCGATGTTTTTGTCATCCCGGGAATCGTGTTCGTTTCCAACGCAAAGCATCCGCCTTGTTCATCCATTATGAAATCGGTACGAGAAACGCCGACACATCCGAGCGCTTTATGGGCACGTAGGGCCAATCGTTGAATTTCCTGCGCGGCTTCATCGCTGATTTCCGCAGGACAAACGTGCCTTGAGCCGCCTGGGGCGTATTTCGCCTCATAATCATAGAAACCGCTTGCTGGAATGATTTCGATAACCGGCAGCGGACGGGCATCGTCGTTGCCGATTACCGCGACTGTGTATTCCCGACCTTCGATAAAGCGTTCAACGAGAACCTCCGCATCAAAGCTGAACGCATTCTCTATCGCTTCTTGAAGTTCTTCACGCCCATGTGCCTTAAATATTCCGATGGTACTGCCCTCGTTCGCGGCCTTCACGATCGTTCTCTCCCCCGTCACCGAAATGATCGCGTCGAGGTCATAACCATCCCCTTCAACGAGCGTGACTGACACGGGGGTCGGGATATCTGCATTGCGATATACGAGTTTCGCCTTGTCCTTATCCATGGCCATCGCGCTTGCAAGAACCCCGGGGCAGGTATACGGCAAATCTATCAATTCAAGGAAACCTTGCAGAGAGCCATCTTCGCCATACCGACCGTGCGTGCACAGGAAGGCTACGTCAAAATCGCCATCTATCAGGGCTTTTAGGTCGTCGCGTACAGCTGGATCGAGCTGCACGACCTCGAACCCCGCCTCCTGCAAGGCAGCTTTCGCGCCTTCGGCGGACAGAAGAGATATTTCACGCTCTCCGCTGCGTCCGCCTGCTAACAACGCAACTTTGCATGATGAAGGATCTACGGTTGACATGGCAGCCCATCTTTCCCCGATTGTTCGATGGCGAAATTATATCAGATGGAAACACCTTCAACGACGCTCTCCCCTCTTTGGTATCATATGCTCCATGAAACCTATCAAGGCATATAGTCCCGCTGAGCTCTCCCAGCTTCTCGCAGAGGAGGGACAGCCTTCTTTCAGGACAAAACAGCTGTTGGAATGGCTGTACGTTCATCCCGTTCGGACGTATGACGAGATGACGAATCTTCCGGCGCAGCTTCGCTCCCGTCTTTTCGAGATAGCTCCTTTGACGCAAACGGAAATCATTGAAAGGCTGGATTCCAAAGACGGTTCTTCGAAGTATTTGCTAAGGTTATACGATGGAAACGTCGTCGAATGCGTTGCCATCCCCTCGTCAGGATCGCGAGATCGCCTCACGCTCTGCTTGTCGAGCCAGGTCGGCTGTGCGATGGCATGCCGCTTCTGTGCAACGGGGGCCGAAGGGTTTAACCGTAATCTTCTCTTAGGAGAGATGGTTGATCAAGTCAACGTCATTCAGCAGGACCTGGGCTTGCGAGTTTCCAATATCGTCGTCATGGGCCAGGGCGAACCTTTCCTGAACTACGAGAACACCATGGGTGCCCTGAGGATAATCAACGATCCTAAGGGCATTGCGATCGGCGCCCGGAAGATAACCATCTCAACATGCGGAATCCTTTCGGGTATCACACGACTCAGCAAGGAACCAGAACAGTTCACGTTGGCTATTTCATTGCATTCTGCACGACAAGAAGTGCGAAACGAGCTGATGCCGCATGTGGCAAGCTACCCTCTTGGAGACTTACGAAGAGCGATAATCGCCTATATCGAGGAAACGAACCGCAGGGTAACTTTCGAATACCTCCTGCTTGACGGCATCAACGATTCCCAGAAGGACCTTGATGCCCTCATGGCTTTCTGCAATGGCTTGCTTTGCCACGTGAACATACTCCCCATGAACCCAGTGCAAGGGTCTCCGTATCAGCCAAGTCCGCAAAAGATCGTGAATAAGTGGATAGAGGCTCTTGAAACGGCAGGGATTTCGACAACGCTCCGCACTTCCCGAGGTTCTGACATACAAGGAGCCTGCGGGCAACTTAAAAATCCAAAATGTTTCACGTGAAACAATGAGGCCCGCAGTCGATGCGGGCCTCATCAATCTATTCAATCTAACAGCCGCTTACGCGTATATGATTAGCCCTTCTCGGTCATGAGCTTGTAAATGCGCTCGAGATCGGCTTCGTCTTTGAACTCTATCTCGATCTTGTTCTTGCCTTGAACCGTTTTTACGCGAACGGGCGTAGCAAGGACATTCTTCAAAGACTTCGCAACCTTTTTGAAGGTTTTCGGGGTCGGCGTGCGCTTCGAAAAGCCCGGAACGGGCGGTTTGTTCGCTAGCAAGCGCGCAATATTTTCGGTTTCACGTACGGAAAGCTTTTCGTTCACGAGCTTTTCTGTGAGCTTCTGGCGTCCAGCTGCAGTGGGAACCGCAAGAATGGCACGCGCATGTCCGGCAGTGATCTTTTCTTCGAACAGAAGCTGTTGTGCGTCTTCGGGTAAGTCGAGAAGGCGAAGAGCGTTCGCGATGGTTGATCTTCCCTTGGAAATCTTTTGGGCCAATTCTGACTGGGTAAGACCTTGACGCTCCATCATGCGCTTGTACCCGTAAGCTTCCTCTATGGGATTCAAATCCGTACGTTGGATGTTCTCGACCAACGCAAATTCGAGTGCTTCGTTATCGTCCGCTTGCTTAATACGCACGGGAACGCTTTTCATCCCGATAAGCCTGCACGCCTGCCAGCGTCTCTCACCTGCGATTATCTGGTATGTTCCATCTTCGAGAGGACGAACAAGGATAGGCTGCAGCAAACCGGCCCTGTCAATTGACGCTGCAAGCTCTTCAATTTCTTCACGCTTGAAACTAGTGCGCGGCTGATCGGGATTCGGTTTGATCATGCTAATCGGCACCGCGTCGGTTTCACGGGGAAGTGCGCTTTTGCTGGGTTTCGGCTTCGCTTTAACGGTCGATGAAGCATCGGCTTCCCGTGTTACCACGCCTTTGATGGTCACGTGTTCTTCCTTAACCTCTTCGAAGCCCTCTTTCATGGGTTCTTCTGGAGCTTTTACCTCAGGAACGGGAACTGGAGCAGGGGGAGTCGACGTATTCTTCGGCTTCTCTATCGCTGTATCCTCGTATGTACCGCTTAAAAGGGAGTTGAGACCTCTTCCGAGACCTGCGTTCTTAGCTCTAGCCACGTTTGATCACTTCCTCTGCTAATTGTATGTATGCCTGGGCGCCTTTGCCGTCAGGATCGTATGCGATAACAGGAAGCCCATAGCTAGGTGCTTCCGAGAGCCTTACCGTACGGGGAATCACCGTGTCAAACACTTTGGCGCCGAAGAAAGCCCTGATCTCCTCGGCAACCTGGCGCGAAAGAGTCGTACGGCTGTCGTACATGGTAAGTAGCACTCCGTAGATTTCGAGTGCAGGATTTAGATGAGATTTGACAAGTTTCATTGTTTCGAGTAGTTCTGTCACACCTTCCAGCGCATAGAACTCACACTGGATGGGAATGATGAGCTTATCGGCGGCAACAAGCGAATTGATGGTGAGCAGACCAAGAGATGGGGGGCAGTCAACGAAAATATAATCGTACTTGCCCCGAAGGCTGCCCGTTGCATCTTTCAGCCGATTCTCGCGGGCGATTTGAGAGACGAGCTCGACTTCTGCTCCTGCAAGATCAATAGTTGCCGGCAGCAAATCGAGTCCCTCTGTTATATCTGGAATGATTGCTTCTTCAACGGTTGCCCCATTGAGAAGCACGTCATAAACGTCGACCTCAACCTCTTTCTTATTCACGCCAAGTCCACTCGTTGAGTTGCCTTGGGGGTCAAGATCAACCAGGAGAACCTGCTTGTTCCGCTCGCCGAGAGCGGCGGCAAGATTTATAGCCGTTGTGGATTTTCCAACGCCGCCCTTCTGGTTGATGATTGCAAACACCTTTGTTTGGCCAATGGTGTGCGTGACGGGCTTTTTCTCAGAGTAGGGTCGGATTTGAATGTGAACCGGCTCTACTTGAGCCCTTCTTGTTGTTTTTGCGGCAGAAGCGCTTTTGTTCTCTTGTTCTCCCTCAAGTGCTGCTTCTTCCGCGCTTTCATCGATTGTCTCTGGTATATCGGTCCCTTGTTCGTCTGTGTCTTCTTCTACTTCAGTGCTTTTTTCTTCTGCGTTTTCAAGATGGCGGTTAAAGTCGATTTGTTTTTCTCGTTTTTCACGCCTCAAGTTATCGAAGAAACCCACAAGAACCCTCCTTTCGAACAGCCTTTGGCATCGTAAAGCATTCTACACTAAGCATGGTTCTTTTCTTGTGGAGTAAAAGAGAACATGTAGCAATCAACACGTTTTTCGCGCATTACCTATACATAGTGTTGATAGGGGAGTGCTATTTTACGATTGATTACGCACCCTGATGTTTCACGTGAAACAAAACGCGATTCGTCGATGACCGTGTTTCACGTGAAACACTTTGTCTGCTTTGATGGGTGAGCTAGCTAAAAAGGCTTTTTTTGAGCCAAGCCGTTTCGGCGTGGAAGCTTTACCTTTGCGGTATGCTCCTTTTCGAACACAAGGATCCTGCGATATGTTTCATCGTCGCTTAATATGATCTCCCTGTCAGATATTAGCTTCATACCCAGCAGCTTTTCCAGCTCGATTGCATGATCGTATTCTTCTTTGGGAACATGTGCCTTATAGCAAATCACCTGTCCGTGGCGACAGAGGAGGGGATTGGCCAATTCAAGAATCGATGGCAACGACGAGAACGCACGTGCTGTAATTACCGAAAAGCTTTTGGGTCGCTCTATGGACAGCTCTTCGACGCGACCACCATAGACAGAAACCGTATCACTCAACCCGAGCTCTTCTACAAACTGTTCTAGGAGTATCGCTTTCTTCTTCACCGAGTCGACCAGGGTAGTCTTCCGTTGCGTTTCCAATGCAAGGGGAATACCTGGATAGCCTGCACCGGAGCCGATATCGGCGTATTCTCCCTGTGGAGCAGCGTTCATCTCCTGTAGCGCAGCAAGAGAATCCTCGATATGCAGAATGCGTGCCGTCTCGACATCGGTGATACGAGTAAGGTTCGTGGTCTTATTCGCCTCGATGACGAGCTGAAGATGTTTTTCTAATAAGACCTGGTTCATGTCTATCCTAAAGAAAAGCCCTCTGAAAAGAGGGCTCATTATTTACTGCGGGATAACAACCACGTGCCGCGTGCTTCCTTCTCCTTCGGAAGCGGTATCCACACGTGGGTCATCACGAAGGGCTACATGGACGATCCTGCGCTCATACGGTGTCATCGGACGAAGCTTGACGCTCCTGTGCTGCTGGGCAGCCTTCTTCGCTGCATTGCGGGCAATGGATTCGAGCTTCTGGCGCTGACGGCTCTTATAACCCTCGACATCGACAACGATTGGATATCTGAAGCCCAGCTTGTGCGTTGTAATCGTTGAAACGATCAATTGAATGGCATCAAGCGTTTTGCCATGGCGCCCGATAAGGATGGCAAGGTTGTCTCCGGTGATATCGAGAATCAGCTCGCCCTCATCGCCATCATATTCGTCAATCGTCACTTCGCCCACATCAAAATACTTCAAGATGTTTTGAAGCGCTTCGATGGCGGTGTCGGCGATCGCGTCGATCTCTTCGTCCGTAAAAGCAGCCTTCTCGTCCTCTTCGCTCTCAAGAGGCTCCTCGGTTTCCTCAACCAAGTCCTCTTCGGCGATAATCTCTTCTAAGAGTTCTTCGGTCATTGATAACTCCTTATATAGCCGTGCCGAAACGACACGGGAAAATGATATTGTCTGCTACTTGCGCTTCTTCGAGCTCTTCTTCTTATTGCGCTTCTTCTGGACCTTGCGAGTCACGTCGACTTCGACCGGCTTACCAGCGGCCTCGAATTTGAGCTCCTCTTCTTCCTTGTCGTTCCTCTTGCAAATAGCGCGAGAGATGTAGTTCTGCGCGATACCGATAACGGAAGAGGCACCCCAGAACAAAAGAACGCCAGCAGGGGAGCTCCAGCCGATCCAGAGCATCATGACGGTCATGACGACACCCATGACGAGCATCATGGTGCGCTGGGAGTTGTCGCTGTTGAATTGCTGGAGGATCATCGGCAAGAAGGTTGCCACCGCGAAGATCAGCAGCAAAATCAAATAGGGAACGAACGTGCCGAACCCCGCATCGAACGCCTGAGATGGCGTCATAACCAGGTCATTGATGATGTTGTAGAAGCAATAGTTCGATGGGTCTGCCATGTACACATCGAGCTCGCGAAGAACCTGGAACAGCGCGATGAAGATAGGCATCTGTATCAGCAACGGCACGCATCCAGCCAAAGGATTGAAATGCGCCTCTGCATAAACCTTCTGGGTTTCTTCCGCTCGACGTGCTGGGTCGTCTGCGAATAATTCATTGATCTTATTGATCTTTGGTTGCAACTTCTGCGTCATGTACGTGGACTTCGCTTGCTTATGCATCAGAGGCGTCATAAGCAGGCGGAAGATTATGGTGATCAATAAAATCGCCAAACCCCAGTCGCCACAGAAGTTGTAAAAGAACTCGATACAGTAAAATACCGCGTCCTTACACATCTGCCACATTTTTTACGTTACCTTTCCTTTCTTCTATACCAAAGAGGCCCGACAACACCTTACGGAACTGGATCGTATCCGTATGGACCTCCCGGACGACATTTTGCAAGCCGCTTCGCCGTGAGAACGAACCCTTTCTTGAACCCATACCGTTTAAAGGCGATAAGCCCATATTCGGAACAGGTTGGAACGAAACGACAGCAGCTTGGGAACAGGGGTGAGATGGCGAACCGATACACATAAATCAATCCGATTGCGATATACGAAGGCAATCGCTTGATTACGTAGAGAACTTTATTGCCGGTCTTCTCCATGCTACGACAGTCTCAATCCTGCAGTCCCTTTAACTTCTCCCCGATAATGGCACAAGACTTTAATAAATCAATATATTGTGCCTCATTAATACTATTCTTAGCTAAAAGCACAACATCTAGTCCCCTCCAAGGACCTCCGATGTCTTTGCAAACTGCCCTCATCCTGCGTTTGGCCCGATTGCGCCAAACCGCGTTTCCGAGTTTTTTCCCTGCTATAAAAGCAACGCGACCATCGGATGTTTCGCCATGGTCGCATTGAGATAAAACGATGAACGTAAGGTGCGCTGTGTGAAAGCGGTTCCCTTGCTTGAAGAGAAGAGTGATTTCTTCGCTGGATTTAATAGTTTCCAACTAGAAACCCTTTAGACACACAGGCGCTTACGCCCTTTTGCGCGACGAGCAGAGAGAACGGCACGGCCGCCCTTGGTTGCCATACGAGCACGAAAACCGTGGCACTTTGCGCGCTTGCGATTATTTGGCTGGTAGGTACGCTTCATAATTCCATCTTCCTTTATAAGTGTTTTTAGAGCAACTTCAAAATTATATAGTCGAATATATGAAAGTCAAGAAAAACCTTTTCCTTTATCGATGGGTTTAAGACGATCGGACGGCGTCTCTCTTTCTATATATATAGACTAAGGACTCATCATTGACGAGAGCCGGGGCGAAGAGTTACCTAAAGGGCTGTCTTCTTCTTTAGTCTATATATATAGACTCGGATACGAGACCAAGGAAATCTCGTCTGCATGAGAACGGGATCGATGCTTTCGTTAATAGATCCTTGCGTTTCGCCTTCTTCCTTTAAAAATGTATATTTCTATTCTTTGATGCGTTAAAAACCGAAACATTTTTCACGAAAGCAATGGTCAACGCGAATTCGGCATGCTGTTCCGGCAGAAAACCATAAAGGGGAAGGTGGAAAATTGTGGAAAACGTTGAAATCCCATTTCCCATTCGAAAAACCATAGTGGAAAAGATAATTCCCCTTCTGTTCTGAACGCTTGGATTCCATTTTCGTCCGATGATTCAATATTTGAATATATGGCAAAAAATGCCGTTTCATCTGGTGTTTTGTCTTTTCTTGCCTTCAAGAGAGAGAAACTAGACAAAAAATTACCGTAAAAAAGCCTTGGATAATTGAGCGGCTCAACACGTACTCTTTTTCATCTGGGAAAACGCAGGTAACGAAAATGTCAATAGACTTTTTAACAAATAATCGGTGACCGCATGTCGTGGGGAATAATATTTTTCAGGGTTTTCCACTTTTTGTAAAACAATTGTTCAAAACTTTGAAAACCGCTGTTAATTGACCTCTTCTCCTTCAGGATTGAGAAGAAAAGGCGAGTAAATAATTAAACTATTCAACAATATGTTAGTGAATATCGTGAAAATCAAGGTAAAATAGCCTGAATATTATTGAAAGAATGAAAGCATTTCCAGAATAGCGAAAAATGGAAACGACCACTGAAAACCCTCAGAAATCCATCTCCTCTAACCAGGAGCAAGATTCGTTTGACTACAGCTTCGTCGACACTGTCGCCCGAATAGCTCGTTACGACGATTTTCTTTCTGCACCACAGATCACAGAGGTTTCTCCGGCACCAACGCATACGTTTATAGAGAATCTCACCGTTGCCGTTTACAGTCAATCGCAGCAAATGGGAGGGAAAGTTCCATACACGATTATTCGAGAAGTCTCAGAAAACTTCATTCATGCGCAGTTTAAGGAAATAATCGTTTCCATTCTCGATAAGGGAAATACCATACGGTTCGCCGATCAAGGCCCTGGTATAGAGAAGAAGGATAAAGCTCAATTGCCCGGCTTCTCTTCTGCAACCACTCAAATGAAAGAATATATACGTGGTGTTGGATCTGGCCTTCCTATAGTACGCGAGTATTTGAATAGTTCACATGGAACCATAACCATCGAGGATAACCTTACTACTGGGGCGGTAATCACCATCAGCCTTGATCAAAACCAATCTTTAAGGCAACCTCAAGGAAAAGCACATGTTCTTATCCCGTTCCTCAACGATCGTCAAAAGCAGATCATCAATCTTCTGACTTTAGAAGATGCACTGGGTGTCACAGAGATAACAAATCTCTTAAACATTCCTCTTTCAAGTACACATAAGGCTCTTGTTGAGCTAGAAGAAGCGGGAATCGTTGAGAAAACAGCACGTCAGAAGCGGATTCTCACACAGTATGGGAAGGAAATATCCTCTTCTCTCTCTTAAGTTTCCCTTTCATCAAATTGTTCTCTTTACCATAATAATCAACCCGTAAATTCGGTATACTAGGACCCTCAACTACCGAATCGTCACGGATTGGCTTATACATGAACAGTAAAGAATTACAACAGCAATGGGATGATGTTTGTGCCCATATAAAAAGCTTAGATAATATCGACCCTGCACAAATCAATGCTATTTTCTCGCGCTTGCGCCCTCAGGCAATGAGCCCTGGCTTCTTAATGCTCACTACTGATAATGACTTCATCAAAACATGGATAGAGTGCCATTATCTCGAAATAATCAAGAGCTCACTTCAAGCCTTATATGGCGTTCCCTTCTCTGTTCTCATTGAAATTGAGAAAACTGATGATTCTGAAGAGGAGGCTTCTTTCACTACTGGCGTTAATACGCAAGAGCATCAGGAGAAAAAGGCTCCTTCTCAAAGCAAAAAGGAGAACCAGCAGGGAAACAAGTCTGAATCTTCAAACCAAACGAGTGTACAAACGGATTCCGATGATCTAACCGGTAATCAAATGGCCAGTTATACATTCGAGAACTTCGTTATCGGAGACTCAAACAGAATGGCTTATTCAACAGCGGTTGCAGTTGCAGAGACTCCAGGAAAATCTCATTTAAATCCTCTGTTCATTTATGGAAAGAGCGGTTTAGGGAAAACGCATTTATTATGCGCTATCAAACATTACATCAACGAGAACCTTCCTCATCTTACATGCGTGTACGTTGATTCACATGATTTCTTGAATGAATATACGGATTCTGTCATCCAGCATGACAAAGAAAAAAC
>JAUNJT010000204.1 GCA_030533105.1 Eggerthellaceae bacterium | reverse complement strand
GGTGCGATTGAGGTCGAGGTCGCAATTCTTATCGAAGGGTGTGATCATAGCTGTGATCAGTCGTCCAAATTGCAGGTCTGCCATGTCGTGCTCCTTTTCGAATTCCGTTTGCGCGTTGCTGGTTCGTTTACTTTCTAACATTATTGCACGTATATAACGTTGAGGAATCGGTTTTGCTGAATTATGTCGGCAGATGGAGGTACTCTGATTGCGGATTAATGATCAGCATATGCAGAGATGAGTGGTATGGCACGTCCATTTTAATCCGCATCTGCGCTTCGCGAATAACTTTTTGCTCAATGAGTAAATATGGACGTGCAATTCCACTCATAATCTCGCCGCATTCCTGGGAATGCGGCGAGATTAAACCTTCTACAACATGAAGTTCTCAAGGCCTATGATGAGGCCTTCGCGTTCTCCAACGCTGCGAATGCCGAGAAGAACACCGGGCATGTAGGATGTGCGATCCCACGAGTCGTGCTTTATCGTGAGTGTCTGCCCCATCGAACCGAAGATGACCTCCAGTGTTGCCACAAAACCCATGGAGCGCACAGAATGCACGGGGACACCGTCGACGAGCGCACCGCGAGCTCCTTCGCATCCATCGATTTCGGTTTCCTTGCCGGGAGCTTCGCTAGAGCGATTACGAGCGGCATTGATAATCTGCGCTGTGCGGACCGCTGTTCCCGAAGGAGCATCCTTCTTGCGTGCATGATGGAACTCGATTACTTCCGCTTCCGGGAAGAAGGGAGCGGCAGCTTTAGCGAATTGCATCATAAGCACGGCACCCGTTGTGAAATTCGGCGCATAGAACAGGCAAACGCCTTCGGGTGCACCGGAAGCAAGCTCTTCGAGCGTTTCGGTCGAAAGACCCGTTGTTCCGACAACGCAGTTAACGCCAGCGGCGAGCGCCGTGCGGATATTATCGGCAACAGCGCTCGGTTGCGTGAAATCGACAATCACATCGAAGTCGCATGCATCGACAGCCTCCCCTATCGTCTTAAAAGACGGATACGGTGTGTTCTCTGCATAAGGATCGATTCCGCAAACGAACTCAAGATCATCGGCTGCCTGGACGGTTTCGACAACAGTCGATCCCATACGCCCTATACAGCCAGCTACTGCAACCTTAATCATTGCTATCCCCTATCTTTGAGAGCGGAAGGAATCTATCCTATGCTTCGTGTCTCCTGCGCGGCTTGCGATCGCGGTTGTTGCGCCCAGGCTTGAAATCATCGCGCTCGCGATGGGGTGCATCGCTCCGAGCTGGGGCATCGGGCTTATCGAGGCGGTCAAGCGAAATCTTTCCCGTCTTCGGATCGATCTCGAGAACCTTCACCTTAACGATGTCGCCCATGTTCAACACATCCTCAACCGAACCAACGCGGCCGTTGGCCATGCGAGAAATATGGAGCAAGCCATCCTTGGAAGGCGTCAGCTTGATGAACGCGCCGAAATCTTTGATGCCGACGACGGCACCTTCGAATTCTTCGCCGACCTCAGGCTCTTTGACGATGCCCAAAATCATGGCCTTAGCAGCAGCACCAGCGGGACCTTCGACAGCTGCGATATGGATCGTGCCATCTTCTTGGATGTCGATGCT
>JAUNJT010000089.1:241-4976 GCA_030533105.1 Eggerthellaceae bacterium | reverse complement strand
TGAGCACCACATCGTTCTCGGTTGCCAGCTGGAGGAGGCAGAGTTGCGGTCGATAGGTCCTCTCGCGCATGAACTCCGTGTCGATGGCGAGAATCTTGCAGCCAGCGCTGCTCGCTATGAATTCATCGAGTTCGTCTTGACTGCTAATATACAAACCGGTCGCCGTTCCACTTAAACGTATAATGTCCTTATATTAAGCAAGAATAGGAGACCGTGTGAAAATCCTCATATTGCACAATCAGTCGTCCGGATACGGCGGAAGCGCCATCTACGATTTCATCCGGTTCATCTCGACTCCGGAAAATGAGATAACGTTGCGCTGCTTCGACAAGGACAACCCGCGCGACGATAAGCTTGACGATGTCGCCAATTTCGATGCGGTTGTCGCGAGCGGTGGCGACGGCACGATTGCCCGCGTTGGTTACCAGCTACGCAATACCGGAAAACCGATTCTCCCATTCCCTTCCGGCACGTCGAATGCCCTTGCTGCCAACCTCTTTTCACCGGATGAGCCTTTCGCGCTTGCGAGAACCCTGCTGCGCATGGAAACGCTGGATTTCGACATGGGCGAGATCGATTTCGCCGGCGAGAAGCATGGATTCTTCCTTGTCGCCGGTTGCGGCTATGATGCGACGATTATGAAAGCGGCCGAGATGAACAAGCCGCTTCTTGGACCGATGGCGTATTTCCAGGCGGCGTTCACGAATCCGAACCCCCAGAAATCGAGTTTCGTACTCGAGGTCGATGGCGTGAGACACGAGTGTACGGGTCTATCGGTGATGGTCGCGAACTTCTCGAGGATGCAATACGACATCGCCCTCACACATGAAAACCTTCCGCGCGACGGAAAGCTCGACGTCATCATCTTGAAGGGCGAAAACGCCTTCGGGCTCATCCCGCCATTCATGGCGACCATCTTGGACCGAAACGGCGGATACCCCGACCGCGGCGAAATGGTTGAATTCATGCGTTGCGAGCGTTTGCGCGTCGAGGCTCAGCCGTCATTGCGGGTGCAGTTCGATGGCGAGCCGTCCGATGAGATCACGCCGTTCGAGGCACGCCTCCTCCCGATGGCCGCCCGCTTCATCGTATCCGAGGCCTGTCAAGACCATTACGCGTAAAAACGCGCTAGAACGCGTGGATGCCCCGCTTGAGGTCCTCGTCGTCGGAGAAGTCGTCGTCGACGGCATTTGACGGCTCGATGGGATATCCCATGACCACGCGTTCAAGCTGCTTGCGGTGCTGTTTCTTCATGAAAGCCCGCAGGCGCGCATTGTATGACATCTGGAAGATCTCGATGATCAGGCAGAACACCATCGCGAAGTAGACCATGAGCTTTTCCATGTGCATGTCGAGGACCTCGACGCCGGAGTTGATGCCCAGGCCGTCGAGGACCAGCAGCACGCCGATAGCGGTGATGAAGAAGAGCGCGAGTATCTTCATCTCCATGTGCGCGTTGATGAAATCGGAGATGACATCGATGAACACCATCATGATGATGACCGCCGTGATGACGGCGATGATCATGATGATGAGGTGGTTCGCGAGACCGACCGCGGTGATGACCGAGTCGATGGAGAAGACGATGTCCATGACCATGATGGTGGCGACGGCGGTAGGCAACGACAGCATATGCCGGTGCTTGTTCTCGTCTCCTGCGGCTTCGGCTTTCTCGGCAGAGAGATTCAAAACACCGCGCAGCTCGTCAATACCCTTGTAAACCAGGTAGATGCCGCCGAGGAAGAGCACGAGCCCGCGTATGGTAATGGTCAGCGGGTGTCCGCTAATCTGGATGGCGTCGATGGTGAACAGCGGTTCCGTCATCGATACGAGCCAAGCGGCAAAGCACAGGAAGACGCAGCGCATGATCATGGCGCCGAGCAAACCGAGCTTGCGTCCGAGTTTCTGTTGGCTTGCAGGGAGCCTATCGGTGGTGATGGCGATGAAGACGATGTTGTCGACGCCGAGCACGATCTCGAGGAATATCAGCGTGAGCAGGCTGATCCAGGCCTCGGCAGTCAAGAATATCGATAAATCCATTCATTTCCTCCTATCGGGAATAAACACGATAGCACAGGAAATACAAGATGCGTCAGCTTGCGCTATAATTGCAAAGTTAACGTAATTGACGGGAGTTACAATGCCCCAACAGGCGAAACGCGACATAGATACAAAAGCGCCTGCGTTCATCGGTCGACCCACCGGAGCCGCTGCAGGCGGTGTACGCCGGCGCGAAGACGGTCCGGTGACGTATCTCGAGGCCGATAGCCTCGAGAAACCCATCGAGATGCCGATGAGCGATTACCGCAGGCTGATCCCCATCCTCCTGCTGGCCATCCTGCTGTCCGCGGCCGTGATTATCGCGTACAACATGTCCGTGATGGGCGATGTTCAGAAGACCCGCGACGCGGTGGCGGCGGCAATCGACCGAGATGTTTCCCTCGACCTCCCGCCGCTGCAGGAGTATGCCGGGAAGACGAACGAAGCCATGCTGGCTTCCCTGAAATCCGCCGGCTACACCATCTATGACAACACGAATGACGAGGACCGAAACGTCGATGGATTCGATGTATTCAAGGTCGCTTCGGACATGGATGCGGAGAAAGCGGCAAACGCGTATTCGCAGGGTCTCGAGAACCTCGGCGCGGTCGATACAGCGCGCTATCTGAAGGGTTCCTGGCGGTTCCTCGTGAGCCGGGCCAACGGCGCGGAGATTCGCTTGCGCTATGCCGATTTCGATGCCAGCGACCCGAAGGCGGCCATACAGGCTGCCGCAGAGGCGCAGGGGTTCGAGGATGCGAATATCGCAGATGCCGCGGTGGATACCATGGGCAACACGAACCTCTCGGGTACCTTCAAGAAAGACAAGGTCGAGTATACGTATACGATTTCGTCCTGCGACCTGTCGCAGGTATACGACATCGAGGGCATTCCGGAAAACGCGCAGTTCGTGGGTATCCGCGTGACTGAGTCGACGGCTGTGTAGAGAAAGGTGGCACACGGTATGGCGGTACGGACATGGTTCATCACGGGTGCAAGCAGGGGCATGGGCCTCGAGTTTGCACGTGCGGCGCTTGAAAACGGGCAGAACGTTGTTGCGACGGCACGTAAGCCTCAGACGGTCATCGATGCGCTCGGACCCGCGGATAACCTCTTCGCAGTCGCCCTGGACGTGACCGACCTCGATTCGATTGCCGCGGCCGTTCAAGCGGCGAAGGATCATTTCGGCGGCATCGACATCTTGGTGAACAATGCGGGATACGGCATCTTCGGCGCTCTTGAGGAGATCACGGATGCCGAGACGCGCGCAATCTACGACACGAACGTTTTCGGCACGATGAACGTCACCCGTGCGGCGCTCCCCTACCTCCGCGAGAGCGAGTTTGCGCGCATCGTGAACATCGCGTCGATGGGTGGGTATTCCGCAGATGCCGGCGGTTCGCTGTATGACACGACAAAATTCGCGATTGTCGGACTCACCGAAGTGCTTTCGGCCGAGCTTGAGGAATTCGGCATCCAGTGCATGGTCGTGTGCCCGGGCATGATCCGGACGAACTTCTTCGATGCGACATCATTGAAGCGCGCATCGCGAACGCTCGATGCATACGAGGGCTCGAAAGCGCATAGCGCGCTCGAATACTGCCTTTCCCACAACTACCGCCAGCACGGAGACCCAGTAAAAGTGGCAAATCTCGTGTACAAAGTGGCAATGTCGGATAAGATGCCATTATGGCTTCCCGTCGGGAAAGAAGCCTACAAGAAGCTTACGCGCAAGTGCGACCGGATGATTGAGGAAACGAAGCCGTACTACGAGGCGTCTTGCGATACCGCATATCCGCGCCCGACGACAACATAGGTCTTCCGGCGGCAACGGCTGCCGCCAACGAATAGCAAGATTCACCGCATAAATGAAGGAGGAGGACAACATGCAAGTAAGTACGAGGAAAGAGACGGGGGCGCGCAGCTGGATGGCGTTCCTCGCGGCAGCCATGGCCGTGTGCCTGGCATTCGGGCTGCTCGGGTTTGCATCTGGCGCCGCGTTCGCCGCACCGGACGAGTCTGAGAGCACCGCTGCTGCGGAGTCGAGCTCGACGACTGCCGATGCTGCTGATGCCGCCGATGCCGCGACTGAGGCTGAGGCAACCGAAATCGACCTTGCCGCAGAGGGCGTTCCGCTTGGCGATGACCTGTTCTACGCAGGTAATAACATCGTTTTGACCGGCGACAACGTGAAGGCCAACATGTTTGTGGGCGCGAGCTCCATCGATATGAAGCAGGCCACCGTTGGTGCCGACGCGTTCATCGCTGGCGAGACAATCAACATCTCCGACATGTCCGCAAAGAACAATCTGTTCGTCGCCGGCAACAACATCACGGTTTCGGGGACGACGGGCAAGACCCTCTTCGTCGCCGGCAACAACCTTGACATCGCCGCTGACGCGAACGACGTGTATGCCGCTGGTCGCACCATCTTCCTGAAGGGCACCTTCGAGGGTAATGTGTCGCTGAGCGCCGATAGCGTCGTCATCGATCCGTACATCGTGGTGAAGGGCACGCTGGATGTCCATGCGTCCTCCGAGCCGACCATCGCGAGCACCGCGAAGATCACCAATTACGAATTCACCCAGGAAGAGTCCTCGAGCATCGACATCTCCCAGGGATTCGCCGACATCGGCAGCGAGGCATGGCTGAAGAGCCTACTCATGACCCTCATAAGCCTGCTTCTCATCGGTAT
>JAUNJT010000089.1:0-231 GCA_030533105.1 Eggerthellaceae bacterium | reverse complement strand
CGCACCGAGACGGTCAACGCAGCCGGCCTGCTCGTACGCAACCGCCCCGTTGCCATCCTGGTCACCGGCCTGCTCTCGCTCATTCTGCTCCCCGTGCTCGCCCTCGGCTTCTTCCTCTCGCAGGTTGGTTGGCCCATCGGCACGGTTCTCGTGATGTTCTACGTTTGCATGACGGTTCTCTGCGTCGCCTACACGGCTATCGCACTTGGACGTGCGGCGTTCGGACGCATT
>JAUNJT010000035.1:9248-14490 GCA_030533105.1 Eggerthellaceae bacterium | reverse complement strand
TGCGGCGTCGAGGCTCTCAAGATCGATGCCGAGAAGAAGCAGGCTGCCGTTACCGGTACCGATATCGTCATCAAGGAAGGCGATATGATCTCCATCGACGGTACTACGGGCATCGTGGTCCTCGGCGCTGTCGAGCTTGTTCAGCCCGAGCTCACCGGTGATCTCGACACGATCCTCGAGTGGGCGGATGAATTCCGCACCATGGGCGTGCGCGCGAATGCCGACAACCCAGAAGACGCTCAGCTCTCCCGCGATTTCGGTGCGGGCGGCATCGGCCTGTGCCGTACCGAGCACATGTTCTTGGGCGACCGCAAACAGATTATCCAGTCGTTCATCCTGAACGAGGACGAGGACATCCGCAAGAAGGCGACTGACGACCTCTTCGAGGCCCAGACTGGCGATTTCTACGGAATGTTCAAGGCGATGGATGGTCTGCCCGTCATCGTGCGTCTGCTCGATCCGCCGCTGCATGAGTTCCTTGAGAATGGTCGCTCTATCGAAGTCAAGATCGCCCGCATGGAAGAGCAGGGTGTCGATCCTGAAGTGATTGCAGCCCATCGCGAGTTCATGGAGAAGTGCGACAGCTTCGCTGAGCAGAATCCGATGCTCGGCCTTCGCGGTTGCCGTCTTGGCATTGTATATCCAATCTTGCCCGAGATGCAGGTTCGTGCCATCTCGACGGCATGCGCCAAGCTCATCAAGGAAGGTTTCGATCCGAAGCCCGAGATCATGATCCCACTCGTCTCCACCGTCAACGAGCTCGCTCTGCTCCGTGAGACCGCCGAGCGCGTCATCGCCGAGGTTTCCGAGGAATTCGGCATCGGCCTGAGCATTCCGATCGGCACGATGATCGAGCTTCCGCGCGCTGCTGTCACCGCTGACGAGATCGCAACGCAAGCTGACTTCTTCAGCTTCGGTACCAACGACCTCACGCAGACGACGTTCGGCTTCAGCCGCGACGACGTCGAGGCCGAGTTCATCCCGCAGTACCTCGAGAAGAAGCTTCTGCCGTACAACCCGTTCGCGACCATCGATCCTGGTGTTGCGAAGCTCGTGAAGATGGGCGTCGAGCTTGGTCACGAGGGCAATCCGGACATCGTGTGCGGCGTTTGCGGCGAGCATGGCGGCGATCCCGATTCCGTCAAGATGTTCGGCGAGATCGGCATCGACTATGTCAGCTGCTCTCCGTATCGCGTGCCGCTGGCTCGTCTTGCGGCTGCCCAGTCAGCGCTCAAGCATTCCGGCCCTGCCGACAAGTAAGCGCCTGACGCATCGATTCTTTGGCGGGCTCCTTTTTGGAGCCCGCTTTCTTTTGGAACCGAGTGGCATCTGCCAGACAGCAGAGCGCGTAAGAGGTCATGTATAATGGATGCCATGAAAGTAACGATTTACACCGATGGCTCAGCGCGAGGTAATCCTGGTCCTGGAGGATACGGGGCGGTTCTTTGCTATACCGACCCGCAAGGTGAAACGCATGAGCGCGAACTGAGCCAGGGTTTCCTGAACACGACGAACAATCGCATGGAGCTTTTAGCTGCCATCGTCTCGCTCGAGGCGCTCAAGCGCCCGTGCGATGTCACGCTCTATTCGGATTCGCAGTATCTCGTGAAGGCGTTCAATGAACATTGGGTTGATGGATGGATCCAGCGCGGTTGGAAGAACGCCGGCAAAAAGCCCGTGAAGAACATCGATCTGTGGCAGAGGCTTTTACGTGCGATGGAGCCGCATACCGTCGAGTTCGTGTGGGTGAAAGGCCACGCCGGCCATGATATGAACGAGCGCTGCGATGCGCTCGCAACGGCTGCTGCCGATGGTGAGGATTTGGCTATCGACGAGGCATTCGAAGGGGATGCGACCCTGTTCTCGTAAGCACGAATGCATTTTGCTTATGCATAGGCAGAATTACGATTCGCGAGCTTTCGGGGTGTAATCCGCGTACGAGCAGCCGAATATATCCTCAAGCTCCTCGGCGCTTCTTATCTTCCAGATCTCCACGTACTCGCGAGAGGATATGTATGCGTTGTTTGGGTCTGTGAACAAAGGCGGTCTATCGTGCTTCTCCATGAAATCATTCGGGTAACGGAATCTCTCCGAGTACGTTTCGCAGATCTTTGCGATGTTATCATCAGTGTAACCGCAGGATCTAAATGACGGATAACCGTCATCCCTCTCGAGAATGCACTTGATCATCATGTCGCTGATCTCCATCTTGAAATACATGAAAAGGTGCTGCCTCGCATCGATCGAGAGGCCCTTCATGTAATAATCAAGCGCCCTTTCCATGATTTAAGTCCCGCTAGTTGGTGAGCGGCTTGAGCCTGCTGCAGTAATCGCGGATATCGATGCGCTTCTCGCGTGATGGGAACTTGTAACGGTGCAGCTCCATGAAGTAGTCGTCGGTCATCGAG
The DNA here is from genome assembly GCA_030533105.1 of Eggerthellaceae bacterium. Classification (GTDB taxonomy): domain Bacteria; phylum Actinomycetota; class Coriobacteriia; order Coriobacteriales; family Eggerthellaceae; genus SIG42. The sequence goes on along the minus strand of JAUNJT010000035.1, from coordinate 12,082 downwards.
GCGATGTAATCGCAGACGATGCGGTTCGGGCCTTCATCGAGATAGGCTTCCACATCGAATCCTCGGGAGTTATTGACGAGGTTCGCGATGTGATGGCGGAACACCGGGGATGCCTCGTCTCGCTTCTCGACATCGGCGAGCAGGCAGTCGTAGAGCTCGACGAACATCTCGTGCGCGAGCTCGGAGGAGTCTCCGGACATGCCCTCGCGCTCGTAGATGAGCTCGTTGTTCTGCTGTTTGGCCTTCTTCACGTCTTCGAATACGTTTCGGCTCATGCAGATATGGTCCTTGCCATAGCTGTTGTTGATGATGTCGATCGTCAGGTTGTTGATGATGGTCGCATTGTCGAGTCCGATGACTGTGCACTCGAAGCAATCAAGCGAATCGAGGACGCCTAAGCTGAGCGCATCGTTTCTGTCCTTGCCAAGGTAGGCGATCATGTCGCTGACGCGCACGACGCAGCCTTCGAGCGTGGATGGGCGGAGCGACTTGATGGTCGTGTAATCCTTTTCACATGCGTCGACGAGCGAATCGAGCACATCGAAGGAATCGGTATCGCCCAGTTGCAGCACCTGCTGGGCGAATTCGCCATTGTGGCAAAGCACGCCATCAAGCGTCTGCAGGCTGACATTACGGGAATAGAGATAGTCGAGCACGCGAACGGAATGCACGTTGTGATTGAAATACAGCCCAGTGTGCTCGTGATATTGCTCGTTGAGATAGCGCTCTCCGACATGGCCGAAAGGCGTGTGCCCGACATCATGACCGAGCGCAATAGCCTCGATCAGATCGATGTTCAATCCGAGCGTCGCTCCGATCGTGCGGGCGATGCGGCTAACCAGCTGCACATGCAATCCGCGACGGCAGATGTCATCGTTCGCCACGAAGGAGAACACTTGCGTTTTGCCTGCGTAGCGATTATAGGCTGGCACGTTCAGGATCTTCTCGATGTCGCGGATGAATGCGGGACGGGTAAGCGTTGCCGCGTCATGGGGGTTAAAGATGCGGCGTTTGACGTTTTCATCGTCGAACCTGTATGGATTGACCCAGCCGTTTCGGCGGTCTTCTTCTATGGCATGTTCGACGTTGGGGCTAAGCTCCAGATAAGGATATGCGGGTGCGGTATGCAGCTTGCTTGAGGGCACGGGGTTCCTCCAGGATTCCTTCGTTAGTTCGGCGTCATTGTACCATGTGCATTCTTAGGCTTTGCGCATCGCAGCGCCATGCGGTGCGCATTTCTTATGTGGTACGATACGCGCAAGGGCAGTGACGGACGGAGTACGTCATGGGCAAGACCACCGAACAACGTGATAGGGCGACGCTCGAGGCCATGGGGCGCATATTCTGCTCCTCCAAGCACAAGGAAGCAGAAAAAGACGAAGCAGGTCTGTGCACGCAGTGTCGGAGCACCATCGAGGCAACGCTCGAGCGCACGGCGATATGCCCATATGGGCATGCAGGGAACTGCCAGGATTGCGATATCCATTGCCAGCGAGGGGAAGCCCGTGAGCGCATACGCGAGATCATGCGCTATGCGGCACCTAGGATGACGATTCTCCACCCGTTGATGACCGCTGAATATCTCCGCAAGAAGGTCAAGGGGAAACGGTCTGAGACCCGCTTTGATGCCGTGTAGTCGGTTCATTTGGTTTTGACGGTTGGAGAACGCTATGGGTAAAGTCGCAAAACGCATCATCGCTGCGATAATCGCGCTTTGCGTAGTGTTCTTCGTCGCATCGTTCTTCATCGATTATTACGTCTTGGATAAGGCGTTCCAAAAGCGCGATCAGGTCGTATACCCGGGCGGGAATATGCCGACCTTTGAGAACTATGTATCAAGCCATTCGCGCACACCCGTCGAATTCACGATGGATGGCTTGACATTGCGCGGCTACATTTACGAGTCGAACGATGTTACTGAGCCCAAGGGCTTCGTTGTGTTCCGGCATGGCATTTTCTCGAACCACATCTACTATCTGCCCGAGATCATCGCCCTTTCCGATTGCGGTTGGAAGGTGTTCGCATTTGACTCGCTCGGAGCGGGGGAAAGCGATGGGGACTCTTACGTCGGCATGGTGCAAAGCGCGCTCGATGTCACCGAGGCCGTCAACTATGTGGCCAGGGAGGGCCTCTCAGGCGATTTGCCGATCGTCTTGTGGGGGCATAGCTGGGGCGGCTACGGCGTTGCCGCCGCCTTGAACAATGTGCCCTGGGTGAAGGCGTGCGTGACGATGTCGGGTTACGACGATCCTGTCGATATCCTCGTGGAGACGTCGGAGGGCATGATGGGAGGCTTTGCTGTCACACAGGTTCCCACGCTCGTCCTCAACACGAAGCTTACCTTCGGATCGGCGTCTAGCTTAACGGGGACAGGCGGCATCAATGCCACGAGCGCCCCTGTGCTCATCATCCATGGAACAGGGGATCCCACGGTGCGCTACGATGGCTCTGCGATCATCGCGAACCGTTCGAATATCACCAACCCGAATGTGGAGTACCTCGAGTTCTCGGAAGAAGGGAGAGACGGCCACAATTCGTATTTCTATTCGAAGGAATCCAACGCGTATGCCGATATGAAGCGCGCCGAGCTGAAAGAGCTTTCCGACCAGTATCCCGAGGGTATTCCCGATGACGTGAAAGCGGCATTCTATGAGGAATTCGACGCGGTGCGTGCGAATACGGCAGATCCAGGATTAATCGAAGCGATCGATGATTTTCTGACGAGGGCGATAGGAGATAATGCCATGAAGAAAGTGCAGGGTTTCACATCAAATGACACTGATTCCGATGATGGGAAGTACGGTGATTTCGAGAGCGCTTACTATTCCAGATCA
>JAUNJT010000035.1:0-9238 GCA_030533105.1 Eggerthellaceae bacterium | reverse complement strand
CAATCTGTATTCGCTAGAGTCGATACAGGCCGAAGATGGATCCGTGATGGTTGTCGAGCGCGAGGCTGCGATGCATAGCGAACCGATCACCGTGCGCGAGTACAAGGCACCCGATGATCTGATCGAGCAGATCAACCAGATCATCGAATCATCGGGCATGAAGGATTGGGGCGAAATCGAACCGAGCGAATTCTATCCTCTCGATGCCGCAACCCCGAGATTGAGCCTCACGTTCAAAGGCGTGGGCAAGAATGTCCGATGGCACGAGTATCTGTCGCTTTGCGGGTGGGATGAGCATCCCGACGGCGGCAAGGCATTCGATGGTATACGCGATCTTTTGATTGCATGCGCTAAGGACGAGAATCTGATCAGGGAATACAGCGAGCCAGTCAAAAACTAGTAGATCCAGAAAAGCAATTGACGCTGTATCGCAAATCGATCGATTGCGATAAGACGTTGACAAGGAGGTTTAGCTATGACACAGATGCCCAAGGATTGCATCGATATGATCAACAACGTCTACGCCGCTGCTGTCGCAACGTGCAGCGCAGATGGAATCCCGAACGTAGCATGCTGCTCGATGAAGCAGGCTTGGAATGCCGAGACCGTGATGATCTCGGACCAATACATGAACAAGACCTTGGCGAACCTTAAGGAAAACCCGAAGATGGCCATCTCGGTTTGGGACGAGACGCATGGCTATCAGGTGAAGGGTTCGGTGATATACGAGAACGAGGGTCCGAATTACGAAGCGATAGCTGCGCAGGTGCACGCCATCTTAAGCAGTATGGGATATGACTATTATTCAAAGGGCGTGTGTTGGATCCACGTCGACGAAGTCTATTCGCTGACGCCGGGTCCCGATGCAGGGGCTAGGATCGCTTAAGGGTAATGGCTTTCATGAGCCTGCAAGCATCACTGCGATATGTTTGCGGATGGTCCACCGATGGTGGGCCATCTTCTTTATGAACATGTAATGCGGTATACTAAGAGGTTGGAAAAAACAACTACTGAAGGGCGCATCATAAGTGGCTGACGGCTTTATAAGCGATGAAGATATCCAGAAGGTTCGTGAGGCGAACGACATCGTCGCGGTCTTCTCTGAACGCGTGCCCGTCAAACAGCGCGGGCGCGACTTCTGGTGCTGTTGTCCCATCCATTCGGATAAGAATCCTTCATGCAAGATCGATCCTGCGCTTCAGCTGTGGCACTGCTTCGGCTGCGGCGAAGGGGGAGATATCTTCGCCTTCATCATGAAGGCTGACGGTCTTACATTCCGTGAGTCGGTCGTCAAGCTCGCCGAGCGCGCTCACGTCTCCATCTCTTTGGGATCTGGCAAACCTACCGGTGCCGATGGGAGTTACAAGGCTCGGTTGAAGGCGGTATGCAAGGAGGCTGCTGATTTCTATCATCTCCAATTGATGCGTTCGGCATCCGATGGAGCCGCGAAGGCCCGTGCGTATCTGTCAGGACGCAGCCTTGGAGGGCAGATTCCGAAGACATGGAACCTCGGATATGCGCCTGGAGGCGGCACGTTGGTGCGCCATCTTACGCAGAAGGGCTTCTCCGCCAAGGAGATGATCGACGCTAACGTCGCGGTTTCCGGACGCGATAATAAAGTGCGCGATAGGTTCTACGAGCGCGTGATGTTCCCGATTTGCGACGTTCAGGGCGAGCCGATCGCATTTGGCGGGCGCATCATGGGACAGGGTCAACCGAAATACCTGAACTCCCAGGAAACACCCATCTTCCATAAATCCACCGTCCTCTATGGTTTGCATCTCGCGAAAAGCGCCATGGCGTCCACAGGCGTCGCCATCGTCGTCGAAGGATATACCGATGCCATCGCGCTTTCCGAGGCGGGCGTGAAGAATGTGGTCGCGACGCTCGGCACGGCGCTCACCATGCAGCATATCCGCACGCTATCGAGCCATGCGAAGAACAAGATCGTGTATCTGTTCGACGGTGACGAAGCGGGTCAGCGTGCAGCCGATCGCGCCTTGAGCTTCATCGATTCTTCTATGACGCCTGAGGCGGGACGCAAGCGCATCGATCTGTGCGCGGTCACCTTGCCTGATGACCTCGATCCCGCCGATTTCGTATCGCAGCGCGGTGTCGAGGAGCTTCGCGCGCTCATCGATGGCGCGAAGCCGCTTTTAAGCTATGGCATCGAGAGGCGTCTTTCAGCACATGATCTTTCGAGAGCGGAGGGACGCGCTGCTGCCGTCGCTGAAGCGCTTCAAGTCCTCGCTCCGATCAAGGACTCGCTGCTCGCGAAGGATTATGCCATCCAAATCGCGAGCAGGACACGTACGCGTGAAGAGGATGTGCTCGCGCAGCTTGCTCGATTGAAGGCTCCCAGATTCGTTGAGAACCGCGATCTGGATAGCAAGAAGCAGGTGAAGGGGAATGAGGCAAACCAGGCCTCAGGAGCGATGACAGAGAGCCAGGCACCCGTGCGTGCCAGCGCACAGGGCGTACGTGAAGGCGCGCAGGTCTCCGCTTCCGAGATCAACCGTCGTCGCTTCGAGCGCCAGCTTCTGTGCCTGTTCGCGCAAAACCCAACCGTCGCGCTCGCATCCTGCTCTACGCTCGCGCAGACGAAGTGGCATGATGCGTTGCACGGCCGCATCGCCGATGCGATGCTCGAGTATTTCACCGAGCATCCTGATTGCAAGGCTGCGCAGCTCATCTCTGCCATCCAGAATGAGATTCCCGAGGCGGGGAACATGCTCACCGCCTCCTTCGAAACTTCCGATGCCACGCCTGAGTCTTTAGCCGCATTCCTTTCCGAGGAGCTGGCGATAGGGGATTTGGATGACACGGTTGCGGAGCTTCGCGCACAGCTTAAGGATGTCAACGCGCTTTCCGCAGAAGAATACGATCAGCTCTTCCAAACCGTCGTTGTCTTGCAGAAGGATTTAACCGAGCGCCGCAAAGCGCATCAGGCTTCGAGTTTGGCTCCTTCAAACTAGATGCTCGATAGCTTTCCGGCACGTATGGAATATGAGTCTTTGTAAGGAGAAATGAAGAATGCTGAAGATCGTTACCGCCCCTGATCCTTTACTTCGCGAGGTCTGCGAACCCTGCGTCGTCGGTGACCGCGACTTGAAGCGCCTTGCCAAGCAAATGGGCAAGGTGATGTATAAGAACAACGGGTGCGGTCTTGCCGCTCCCCAGGTCGGTGTGCTCAAGCGCCTGATCGTCGTCGATTGCGATGAGGAGCGAGACCCCAAGAACCTCATCGTATTGGTCAACCCAGTCCTTATGGAAGCCTGGGGCGATCCTGAAGAGGTTGGCGAAGGCTGCCTGTCGTGTCCCGGCATCACGGTTCCCATCACGCGCAAGCCGTGGGTCCGCGTACGTTATTTCGATCTCGATGGCGACGAGTGGGAAATCGAAAGCGATGGTCTGTTAGGTCGTTGCTTGCAACACGAGATCGACCACTTGGATGGCAAGACGCTATTCGAGACCTGTTCCGCCGACGTCAAGATCTCTGCCTTGAATGCCTACGAGAAGGCGAAGGCTGCCGGGGCGAAGCCCGGCGATGTCGGTATCTAATCACCGCAATACGGGTAGGCAATCCGTCATTTATCAATAGTGCGAGGAGATCGTTATGCGCGTCGTATTCATGGGTACACCCGATTTCGCGGCGACCGTGCTCGAAGAGCTTGCCCAACATCATGAGGTTGCAGGCGTATTCACGAGGCCGGATGCGATTCGCGGTCGCGGCTCGAAGCTTATGGCTTCGCCTGTGAAGGCATGTGCCGAGCGTTTCGGTATCCCAACTTTCACGCCGACGTCCTTCAACGATTCCGAAGCATTCTCCGCTCTCGCTGAGCTGGAACCCGAGTGCATCTGCGTTGCCGCCTACGGTCTGCTCCTTCCCAAGCGCGTGCTCGATTTGCCTCCGTACGGATGCCTGAACGTTCATCCCTCGCTTCTTCCCAGATGGCGCGGAGCTGCGCCCGTCGAGCGTGCGATCCTGCATGGCGATGAGGAAACCGGCGTATGCATCATGCGCATGGAAGAGAGCTTGGATACCGGTCCGTTCTGCGTATGCCGCACGACGCCCGTTTCCGACTTTAACGCAACCGAGCTTTCCGATGAGCTCGCCAACCTCGGCGCGCAATCCTTGCTTACTGCGCTCATCCATGTCGAGGCGGGAAAGGCATCGTGGACCAAGCAAGACGAGAGCTGTGTGCGTTACGCCGAGAAGATAGGCAAGCACGAACTCGATGTCAGTCCTGATGATTATGCCGTGAAAGCAGTGCGCAAGGTGCAGGCTTCCGGTCCTGCGCATGCGGCGCGCTGTGTGATCGCCGGCCGTCCGGTCTCGCTACTCAAGATCAAGAAGGTCTCTGGAGACGACCCAGCTGTGCGAGACTTGCATGATTTGAATCCCGGTGAGGTGCGCTATGTGCAAAAGCGCCTCTTCTTAGGTGCCGCAGTCGGTGTCATCGAAGTTCTATCGCTTCGTCCCGACGGCAAGCACGATATGGACGCGAAGTCCTTCGCGGCGGGAATACATGAGATCAAAACCGAGGTTCTGTCCTGGAGTGCGCCTCATGCCTCATGAGGGTTTCAGCTACGCACAGCCGAAGCGTGAGATAAGCCCCGCACGTAGGGCTGCTCTTTCGCTCGGCACGAAGATAAGGGAACGCGATGCTTTCGCGCATGATGTCCTGGAGGCGCATCTCGATGATGCGCGCCTGAGCGCCTCCGATCGGGCTTTCGCCTCGCTTCTGGTTCTTGGCGTGGTTGCGTGCAAGGGTACGCTCGATGAGCTCATCGACATGGTCGTCGATAACCCGAAAAACCTGCAGCCCCAAGTCCGCGATGCGCTCCGCATCAGCACTTACGAGCTCTATTTCCTCGACAAGGATACCCATGCAGCGGTCGACCAAGGCGTCGAGTTGGTTAGAAGCGTCGCTCCGAAGGCTGCTGGTCTTGCGAACGCCGTATTGCGCAGACTTGCGAAAATGAGGGTGGATTTCCCGTTCGGCAATCCCCATGAGGACATCACTGCTTGTGCGAGGTTGCATGCCTTTCCGGTTTGGCTGGCGAAGCGCCTCATAGACGAGCTTGGTTTCCAAAATGCATGGAAGCTCATGGAGGCCAGCAACGAGCCTGCACCTCTATTCATCGCGGTAAATGCGATCAAGGGAGATGACGAGCGCGTTGTTGATACATTGCGCACAGCAGGTGCGCAAGTCAAGCCCGTAAGCTCGACCGTATGCGACCTGAAAGGCTGCTACTTCGTTGACACAGGGCGCGTGCTTCGGGACAAGAAGGTCAAAAAACTTCTTGGCGATGGCGCATTCCTCATTGCTGATGCCTCATCGCAAACAATTGCCCGCATCGCGCTTGGCGATGACGGAACGGAAAGCATGCTCGAAGTCGGCGCGGGACGCGCCACGAAGACGATTCTTCTGCAGAGCGATGCCTATCGAGCGCGCGGCAAGCAGATCGAGCTTATATCTCTCGACAACATGGCATTCAAGGTCCGCCTTGCGAAGAAACGTGCGAGCGAGTACGGGGTAGAGCTTACCGATGCAATCGTCGGTGATGGCACGAAGCTCGATTCCGTGCTCAAGGATAAGCTCTTCGATACGGTGTTCATCGATGCTCCCTGCACGGGTCTCGGTACGCTTCGACGCCATCCTGAGATCCGCTGGCGCATAAAGCCCGCATCCATTGAGAACATGGCCGCGCTCGGATACCGTCTCCTCGAGAGCGCCTCTGCGCATGTTGCGTCCGGTGGCAAACTCGTATATGCGACGTGCACGGTTACGCGGGAGGAGAACACCGGCGTGGTCGCGCGCTTCCTGAAAAGCGAAAGCGGTGCGGATTTCAAGCTCGAACTCATAGGCGGGAAGCCCTGTTTCGCGGGTCTATTGTCAAAAGGTTCGCCTGACGCCCATTTCGCCGCAGTATTGCGCCGTATCTAACTCCTACGTGGTACTATGTATCCGTATTTGAAACCCCACGCATTGGGGTGTTATCGTTACACACTTTTAGCGAAAGGAATGCTATGCAGCCCGCTCGAATCATGGAAATCCTCGGAGTAGCTGAAAAAGCCGCCATCGCATGCGCGGATTGGAACGGAAAGGGCGATAAGGTCGCAGCCGACCAGGCCGCAACGACCGCGATGCGCGAAGCATTCAATGACATCGATTTCTCCGGTCGCATCGTCATCGGCGAAGGGGAGCGCGATGAGGCTCCCATGCTCTACATCGGTGAGGAGCTCGGCCGTGGTGGCGAGGAGATCGATATCGCCGTCGATCCGCTCGAGGGCACGAACCTGTGCGCCTCCAATCAGCCGAATGCCTTGACCACGATCGCCATCGCCCCGCGCGGCGCGCTCCTGTTCGCCCCTGATACCTACATGTGGAAGATCGCTGCTGCGACCGATTGCGGCGGACGTCTGCATATCGACAACACTGTTGCCGAGAACCTCCAGTACTTAAGCGAGGAGCTTGGCAAGCCCGTAAGCGACATCAACGTATGCATCCTAAAGCGCGGTCGCCATGACAAGATCGTCGAAGAGGTCCGCGCAGCTGGCGCACGTATCCGCTTCATCGGCGACGGCGACGTGTTCGGCGCCATCGCGACTGCAGTGCCGGGTACGGGTATCGACTTCTACATCGGTGCCGGCGGTTCCCCCGAAGGCGTTTTAGCCTGCACAGGTCTTAAGGCCATCGGCGGCTTCTTCATGGGCAAGCTTGATTTCACAATCGATAAGGACGGCGCTGAGAAGCGCGCCCGTGCCGAGAAGATGGATGGTCTCGACTTCGACCTAGACGCTCCGCTTACCATGGACATGCTCGTCAGAAGCGACGATGCAGCGTTCATCGCGTGCGGCGTGACCGATGGCGAGATGGTTTCCGGCGTCACGTTTATGGACGGAAGTGTCACAACTGAGTGCGTAGTCATGAACGCCGCCGACAAAACGGTGCGTTTCGTGAAAACTTGCCATCGTGGCGAGAATGGACGTGTACGTTTCAACTAGAAATTGGTAAGCGATACTGCCCGATTAATATGGAAGGGGCACACGTGTTAGAGCCGAATATCAAAGAAGTTGCCGGACGCGTACGCATGCTGCGCGAGGACCTTGGCCTTACCATGCAGGAAATGGCCGATGCGACAGGACGCAGCGTTGCCGAATACGCTGCCCAGGAATCAGGGGAGGAAGATCTCTCCTTCACGTTCCTCTATAAGTGCGCCGAGAAGTTCGGCGTCGATGTCATCGAGATCCTTACCGGTGAGGCGCCTCATCTCACGGGCTACTCGCTCGTGCGCGAAGGCGAGGGTCTTTCGGTGAAGAGGCGTGCCGGCTTCGAATACCTCCATAAGGCACCCTTCTTCAAGAACAAGGTGTGCGAGCCGTTCGTTGTGACGACCCCCTATGTTCCCGAAGAGCAGGATAAGCCCATCCACCTTTCGTACCACAAAGGACAGGAGCTCGATTTCATCATCTCCGGGCATATGCGTTTCGCTTACGAGGATCACATCGAGGATCTGGGCCCGGGCGATTTGGTGCTGTACGACTCCGGACGCGGTCATGGCATGATCGCCATCGGTGGCGAACCGTGCAAGTTCGTCGCGATAGTCATGCGCCCTCGCGAGGGATCGATTATCTAGGCGCAATCCCCTTGGCTTATCGGGGGATTCGCGCCGAAAATCATTTCTCAGGTTATCCATGGTGTGCCTGCCGTGCGGGCACGTATGCGAAGGAGCATGTTGCAAATTATGAAACCCATAAATGAACGATATATAACCGAAACCGTCAACGAGGACGGCGAGGTCGTCAATATCGAGATAGCGTGTCCCGAGCACTACAATTTCGGATACGACATCGTCGATGAAATCGCGATAAACGAACCAGAACGCCGTGCGATGGAGTGGGTGAATCCCGAAGGTGAGACCCATACGTTCACGTTCGCAGATATGAAGTATTGGTCCGATAAGGCTGCGAATGTCTTTGCTGCCCATGGCATCGGCAAAGGTGATATGGTCATGGTGATCCTGCGCCGCCATTATCAGTTCTGGTTCACGGCCGTCGCATTGGCGAAGCTCGGCGCCGTAATGGTGCCCGCGACGTTCATGCTCAAAGAGCATGACCTCGAGTATCGTCTGACCTCCGCAAGCGTTAAGGCCATCGTCGCCACATCGGTAGGATATATCGCCGATGTGTGCGATGCCGTTGTCGGCAAATGCCCGACCGTAGAGACGCTGTTTTTGGTGAATGGAGCCGGCGGAGGATTGACGCCTATGGATGAGGCGGGAAATCCGATCGTCGCCGAAGGCGAGCTTATCGGTCCGGCATTGAGCGGACCTGAGATGGTCTGTGCTGCCCGCGTCGAGCGTGCTGGCTGGATTGATTTCAATGCGGAAGTGTCCGCAGCCTCTTCCGATTTCGAGCGTCGTCTGACGGTTGCGACCGACCCGATGCTCATGTACTTCTCGAGCGGTACGTCGGGCAATCCCAAGATGGTCCTCCATGACTCGCGTTATGCGCTCGCGCATCTCGTTACTTCGAAGCCGTGGCACAATGTGAAGCCCGACGGCCTTCATTTCACGATCGCCGATACCGGCTGGGGTAAGGCGGTATGGGGCAAGCTCTATGGCCAATGGACGATGCAGGCGGGCGTTTTCACGTATGACTTCGATCGTTTCAACGCTGCCGAGATCCTCGAGATGATCGGCCGTTACAGAATCACGACCTTCTGCGCGCCGCCGACGATGTATCGCATGATCTCGCAACTCGATGTCGAATCGTTCGATTTGAGCTCGCTTGAGTACTGCACGACCGCAGGCGAGGCGCTCAATCCCGATTTGTTCTACTTCTGGAAAGAGCATACGGGCTTGACGATCTATGAGGGCTTCGGACAGACCGAAACGCCGCTCACCATCGCGAACCTCCGCAACTCCACGCCGCGTCCGGGTTCGATGGGCAAACCCGTGCCTCTGTACCACATGGTTCTTTTGCGCGCGGATGGCACCGAGTGCAAGACCGGCGAATCAGGCGAGGTCTGCATCGATGTGAGTATGAATCCTCCGGGCATCATGATGGAGTATTACCGCAATCCGGAGAAGACCGCGGAAGCCATCCATGATGGCTGGTATCACACGGGCGATGTCGCATGGGCAGATGAGGATGGCTACTATTGGTATGTGGGCCGCAACGACGACGTCATCAAGTCGAGCGGCTACCGCATCGGCCCCTTCGAGATCG
>JAUNJT010000088.1 GCA_030533105.1 Eggerthellaceae bacterium | reverse complement strand
CGTTCCGTGACATTCGTCAGCATCATGTTCATGATGCCGATACCGCCGACCAGCAGCGATACCGATGCAACGGCGAGCATGAGCGCCTGGAACGACCCGATCATCGTATCGAGTTGCTTGATAATCGAATCCATCGTCAACACGTAAATCGACGATTCCCGCTCGTCTTCGGGAACTTCGAAATGGTGCGCGAACCAGCGCTCGGTGTATTTTGCAATATCCTCCATGTCGTAGCCTTCGCGCGCCAGGCCATACACCTGCGACACATCAGACCACGCATCGAGTCGTTTGATACACGTCGTATAGGGCACGCAAACGGTCACCCAGTCGTCCATGCCCACCGATGAGGTGTTCTCAATCACGCCGACCACCGTGAAATCATCGTTCCCGATATGGATGGTCTTGCCGATGACTTCGGCATTCGGGCTTTCGAACAGGGTTTTCACGGCCGATTGCTCAATCACGACAACGCGCGCTTCTTCCTCGACTTCCTTTTTCGTGAAGAAACGACCCTGCGTGAATTTCAGGTTCTGGATCTCGGAATACTCTGCATACACGCCGTTGATCTGGGCGTCTTTCTTCACTTTGCCAACGACAACCGTCTCGGACGTACCCGTTACCGGCGTGATGGCCTCGTAATACGCCTTCATCTCCTTTGCGAGCGCATCCACATCTTCGATCGTCATTTCACGGTCGTAATAGCACCACATGCTCACCATGCGCGCTTGGGAAAGCCCATACTGCTCGATCATCGACTGGCGCACGCCGCCGATGAGAGCCGTCATGGCGATAACCGCCGCGATGCCGATGACGATACCGAGCACGGTAAGAATGCTGCGGCCCCGGTTCGCATCGAGCGCCGCGACCGTCTCGTATGCCAGATCACGCGCCCTCATGCATGCCCCCTCGACCCGATAAGACGCTTATGCTCCTCGTCGGTATACAGCAAGCCGTCGCGAATATGCACGATGCGGTCGGCCCAAGCGGCAACCTCCTCGTCATGCGTGATAAGCACGATGGTCTTGCCCGCATCGCGAAGGCTGCGGAATGCCTGCATGATGAGGTCGCCGGTCGCGGTATCGAGGTTGCCCGTCGGCTCGTCGGCAAATACCACCGCAGGATTGTTCACGAGCGCCCGCGCAATGGCGACACGCTGCATCTGGCCGCCCGAGAGCTCGTTCGAGCGGTGCTCGAAATACTCGGGAGACAACCCCACTGCCGCCAGCGCTTTCGCAGCGCGTATCTTGCGCTCCGACACGGGGACGTCGGTATACGTGAGCGGCAGGGTGACATTGCGCAACACCGTCGCCCGTGGCAGCAAGTTGAAGCTCTGGAACACGAACCCCAGTCGATTGGCGCGGATTTCCGCCAGGTCATCATCATCGAGCTGCGAGACATCCAAACCCTCGAGCAGATACGTGCCGGTCGTCGGGGTGTCCAAACAGCCCAGTATGTTCATGAGCGTCGATTTGCCCGAACCCGAAGGCCCCATGATGCAGAGGAATTCCCCTTTTGCAACCGTCAGCGACACACCACGCAACGCGTGGGTGTATCCGGCTGACGATTCATAGATACGATGAATGTTTTGTATGTCGATAACGGGAAACCCCATTATCAGGCCTCGAATTCATCGGCGTCGTCGAGCTCTACCTCATCCTCGTAGTCGTCTTCTTCCATGTCGGAATCGTAATCGTCGTAGCCCTCTTCCTCGTCCTCGGTGAAATCGATGCTCGAAACGACGACGATATCGCCTTCCTTCAGGCCCTTCTTGATAACGGCACGTGTGTTGTCCTTGACCTGGACCTTCACTTTCTTGCGCTCGGTCTCGTAGGTCTCCTCGTCGATGACCACATCGACATAGGTGCCATCCTCTTCTTCGATGAGGGCATTCACCGGCACGATGAGGGCATCTTTCACTTCCTCAGTCAGGATCTTCACCGACGCGGTCATGCCTGGCTTCAGGCGCTCATCGGGCTCGTCAATGGTCAACCGCACACTGAAGGTCACCGAGCCGCCATCGTAGCCGCCATCTTCCATGCCCGTCGCCGATTCTGCGATTTCGGACACCTGAGCCTGCAGCGTGAGGTCGGAGAATGCCTGCGGAACGACCGTCGCGGCCTGCCCCACCTCCACCTTGGCGATGTCGCTTTCGTTCACCTCGATGCTCATCCGCAGGTGCGAAAGGTCGGAGATGCGCACGGACGAGTCCGAATCCCCGTCGGACGAGCCGACATCGTCTCCGACTTCCAGCTTAAACGACACCAGCGTGCCTGCTTGCGGGGCAACTACCGTGCACTTCTCGCGCTGGGCCTCTGCCTTTTCATAATCGGCCTGTGCCGAAGACAGCTCGCTTTGGGCTGCACGCACATCGCCTTGTGCGGCGGACACTTCAGCGGATGCAGCGTCGACCTCGGCTTTCGCTTCGGAGACTTCCTCTTGGTAAGCTTCCTTGTCATAGTCGGGAACTTTGGGAATCTTCACCTTTTCGTAGGCCGCATTATATGCCGGCCAATAAGCATCATCGTATGCCTTGTCATAAGCAGCCTGTGCTTCTTTCGTGGCTTGCTTTTTCGCCTTGTCTTTGTCTCCGGTTTCGTCGAGGACTTGTTCGTATACCTCGTCGTACTTGTCTTTCTTCGCGGCTTCGCCTGCGGTCTTGCCAGCCTTCTCGCCCGCCTTCTTGCCGGCCTTCTCAGCCTTCTCAATGGCGGCATCTTGCTTCTTCTTCGCGTTCTGGTACTTCTTCTTCGCCTTGTCGGCCCGCGATTTCGCGGACTTGTAGGCGCTGTTCGCAGAATTCAAGGCACTTTGGGCCGAACCGACCGCCGCTTGCGCCTCGGAGACAGCTTCCTCGGCCTCGCTTATCTTGTCGGCTGCTTCCTCGATATCCTTCTCGACTTCTTCGCTTTCAATGGTGAACAGCGTGGTGCCCTTTTCAACCTGATCTCCCTCTTGCGCGAAGACCTCGGTCACCGTGCCCTCTATTTCGGGGTTCACCGTCACCGACGATTGCGCTTGCAACGATCCATTTCCGCTGATGGGAATTGAGAAATCCTCGCGTACCACGACATCGGTCTCGACGATCGGCCCGACATCCTCCGCCTCGGTCGGCTTGTTCTGGGTGAAGAAGAACACACCGGCGCCAACGGCTGCCAATACGGCCGCGCCGATGACTATCTTGATTATCTTCTGCTTGCGCCGCTCCTTCCGCCGCTCTTCGAGGACCTTGAGCGCGTTCAGCGCTTCGGCATCGGATATAGCACCATCGGACGGCGTGGTGGTCGAACCCCAAGCGGCGTTCTGAGGGGTGGTGCTATCGGAGAGGGGGGAGGCTGTGGGAATATCGTTGTTGCCCATGACGTATCGCTTTCACTGCTGCGTTTCAATGCTGTGTCGTGTGTCTTGTTTCGCGGTGTGCGAACACAAGCATTCTTGCACTTCCGATATATAGTATACGAACCTGCATCGAAAGCACAGACGAATGTCGTAACCGGGAGCCCTCAGGCACGGCCAGCCAAAACGTAAGGCGCCCCGCGGACGGGGCGCCTTGATGTGGATACCTTGAAGCCGGTCTATGGGCTTGCGTCACGCTACATATGCGCGGCGTTTCCGGCTCCAGCCAGCACCTTGCGGCGAGTGTTAACCCAGCGCAGCTTACGCTCGAGCACCTTTTTCTTGATGCCCTCTTCAGAGGCCTCGATGCGCTTCTGGAGGGTTGCCTCCTCCTCGCGCAGTTCGTTCTCGTCGATATCTTCGACGAGGCAAGCGCGGTCGGCCAAGACGTAAACGCGCGTGCCAGAACAGGTCGCATAGCCACCCTGCGTGGCTACCGTCTTCACCGTGCCATCGTTCAGATACACGCGCACCGCGCCGCTCTTGAGCTTGGCGACGATGGGCACATGATTCTCCATGATGCCCGTCTCGCCCAGCTGACCGGGGACGACCACCATCTGGACATCCTCGCTGCGGTATACGCGATCGCCAAGGTGCACGACGTCACATGTGAGCTTAGACATGTCTTAGTTCTCCTCTTGCAACTTGGCGTATGCCTCGTAAACCTCTTCGATGGCGCCCTTGTAACGGAAGCACTGCTCGGGAATGTGGTCGCACTCACCATCGAGGATGGTCTTGAAGGAGCGGATCGTGTCCTCGAGCTTCACGTACACGCCGGGGTTGCCGGTGAACTGCTCGGCAACGTGGAACGGCTGGCCCAGGAACTGCTGAATCTTGCGGGCACGGTTGACGATGAGCTTCTGGTCTTCAGTGAGCTCGTCCATACCCAGAATGGCGATGATGTCCTGGAGGTCGTTGTAGTTCTGCAGGATCTGCTGAACGCGAACGGCCACGTTGTAGTGCTCTTCACCGACGATCTGCGGGTCGAGGGCGCGGCTGGAGGACTCCAGCGGGTCGACGGCCGGGTAGATGCCCTTGTCGGCGATGGCGCGGTTCAGAACCGTGCGGGCGTCCAGGTGGGTGAACGTCGTGGCCGGCGCGGGGTCGGTAAGGTCGTCGGCGGGCACGTAAACGGCCTGCACGGACGTGATGGAGCCGCGCTCGGTGGAGGTGATGCGCTCCTGGAGCTCGCCCATTTCGGTGGCCAGCGTGGGCTGGTAACCTACAGCGGAGGGCATACGGCCCAGCAGAGCGGATACCTCGGAGCCAGCCTGCGTGAAGCGGAAGATGTTGTCGATGAACAACAGCACGTCCTGGCCCTGATCGCGGAAGTACTCCGCCTCGGTCAGACCGGCGAGGCCGACGCGCAGACGCGCTCCCGGGGGCTCGTTCATCTGGCCATATACGAGGCAGGTCTTGTTGATAACGCCAGACTCGCTCATCTCCAGGTACAGGTCGGTGCCCTCACGGGTGCGCTCGCCTACGCCGGTGAACACCGAAGTGCCGCCGTGCTCCTGGGCGAGGTTGTTGATGAGCTCCTGGATGATAACTGTCTTGCCGACGCCAGCGCCACCGAACAGGCCGGTCTTGCCGCCGCGGATGAACG
>JAUNJT010000203.1 GCA_030533105.1 Eggerthellaceae bacterium | reverse complement strand
CGACGCAGCCCCTGATAAGGGGCCAATACATCCACTTGTTCTTCTGCTTGCCCGAGGCGAGGTCGTGCTCTTCGGTATAGATGTTGCCCGACGGCTCGCGAACCGCGACCGACCAATTGAGCTTGCCGCGCATCATGACGCCCTCGATGAGCGCTTGACCGCCTATATGGGTTTTATGCTCGCCATCTTCTGTGAAGGCACGTGAAAGATCGCTTTTGGGCCGCTCTGACATACTGGATAGCTTCGATTCCGCTAACTACTCGCGCGTTTTCTTCGGATAGGGATTCCCACAGCACATCTTGCCCTCGTGGCAGCGGTCGTACACGCACGGCGGACCAGCCACCGCGAACACATACGGTGCCGTCGGGGTCACGAGCTCGAGCATCTTCCATGCGAGCGCGCGGATCTCCCACTGCGCGCGGTTGCAGCAGCGAACGCTGAAGAAATGCATCAGCTCGCGGGCGTTCATCGTGATGACGATCTTCGTCTCCGCGGCATTCGGGAATACATAACGTGCATCCTCGGCAGGAATGTCCATATCCAGCAATGCACGGTACACTTCGTTGGATGTATCGATCGCATGACAGAATAGCTCATGCGCTTCGGGATTCTCGGCAACGCTGGGCGGTTCGATGACCGGCGTGCCGCCTGCGAACTTCACATAGCGTTGACTTTGCTGGTTGTAGCTTGCCAGGCGATGGCGGACGAGCTGATGCGTCAGCGCACGGGAAACGCCATCAACCGCGAAGGTGAAGCTTGCATGCTCGAGCGTGGAGAAGTGACCGCCTTCGAGCACGGTCTTGAGCACTTTGCGGACTTGCTCATCTGACATGGTCTCCATCAACTCGGCGGCGCCAACCGGCGCATAGCACAAGCGCGCGGATGTCGCTATGGCGCGCTCGGGATCGGGCGTGTGATACAGCAATTCGACATGCATGGCTGTACTCCTTCGCATCTGTTTCACCTTAACTAATCTATTGTAGCCCGACTTAAGCTCGCCGTATGCCTCGCATAAGCCTTTTCTTGCGAAAAAAAAAGAAAGGCGCCGCCCTTTCGGACGGCGCCCTTGTTTGCTCGATGTTTGCGGAAGCCTTATGCGTCGGCGTACATGTCCTTGAGCTTGAGCAGATGCTCGTAACGGGCGATCGCGGCTTGCTCGTTCGCCTCGAACAGCTCGGTGGCGCGCTCGGGGAACTCGCGGGTCAGACGGCTGTAACGGGCCTCGTTCATGAGGAACTCCTGATATCCGCCTGCGGGCTCCTTAGAGTCGAGCGTGAATTTCTTGCCCACCTCGGCTGCCGGGTTGTAACGCAGAAGGTTCCAGTAACCGCACTCGACGGCACGCTTCATCTCGTCCTGACAATTCTTCATGCCGCCCTTGATGGAGTGCATCTCGCACGGGCTGTAACCGATGATCAGCGACGGGCCGGGATAGGCCTCTGCCTCGACGATGGCCTTGATGGTCTGCGCCGGCTTCGCGCCCATGGCGACCTGCGCCACGTACACATAGCCATAGCTCATCGCCATCTCGGCAAGGCTCTTCTTCTTGGTCTCCTTGCCTGCCGCGGCGAACTGCGCGACCTGGCCGATGTTGGAGGCCTTGGAAGCCTGGCCGCCGGTGT
>JAUNJT010000202.1 GCA_030533105.1 Eggerthellaceae bacterium | reverse complement strand
CTCGATGGCTACCAGGTGCTCAAGCGCGTGCGCGAGGCGGATGACGTGCCGGTCATCGTGATCAGCGCCAAGGGCCAAGACCCCGAGAAGATCCTCGGGCTCAACCTCGGGGCAGACGACTACATGGTCAAGCCCTTCAACCCGCTTGAGGCCGTGGCGCGTGTGAACACCAACATCCGCCGTGCCAAGGGCACCGTGCCGCAGTCGCAGTCGCGCCGTGTCGCGCCGCTTTTGCGCTGCCGCGATCTCGAGCTCGACCCTGAAGCGTGCGCTCTCACGCGCGGTGGTCAACCCATCGAGCTGACCTCGGTCGAGTACCGCATCATGGAACTGCTCATGCAGCATCCGGGCCGCGTGTTCACCAAACAGCAGCTCTACGAATGCGGATGGGAAGAGGACTACATCGCGGCCGAGAACAGCGTCATGGTCTGCATGAGCAAGCTCAGGTCGAAACTTGCAGACGACCCGCAGGCCTACATCAAGACAATTCGCGGTCTGGGTTACCGCCTCGAGAAATGACGGTTATGGGCAAGCAGGACGACCTTCAGATCGATCGCGAAGATGACCTCGCGACCAATGTAGGCAAGAGCAACCTTGTCTTCTACCTCGTTTGCCGTTTCATCATAGTGCTGTTGGTCGTGATGCTTGCCGAATCCGCCGTCGTGTGGCTTGAGAGCATCACGCTTCTCCCGATCCTGCGCGACCTCACCGCGGGTGCGGGCATTGCCCAGTCATTCGAGACCACCTCGATCACATCGCTGCTCCAGTGGGTGTTCTCTTTCATCATGGCCATGATGCAGGCAGATTATTCGTTCGTCGCAAGTTTTGCGTCGCGATCGATCGCAATCGGCTTGGCTATTGCGATGCTGCTGCTGTTGGCGGCTCCGGTGTTGGTGGGTGCGCTCGTGTTTGCGCGCATGGTGGTGCGGAAAGTGCGGGCTCTTCAAGCCCAAAGGGAACGAGAGCTCGAGCAAATCGATCAGCAGCGCAGCCAGTTCATCACCGACGTGGCGCACGATTTGCGTACGCCCGTCATGGCGATATCGGGGATGGCGCATGCACTGTCCGATGGCGTTGTGCGCGATGAGGCCATGCGTGAGGAGTACTTGCAATCTATCTGCGATAAGGCCGACAAGATGAGCGATTTGGTCTCATCGGTCTTCGATTACACGAAGCTCGGGAGTGGCTCGTTCTCCCTGCAACGCGAGGTCATCGACCTCTCCCAGCTCCTGCTGCGCGAGGCTGCTGCTGCTTATACCGACATCGAGGAGGCGGACATGCATTTCTCGGTGCATGTGCCTGAAGAGCGCTGTGCGGTCGATGCCGACCCGCTGCAATTGGGACGCCTCGTCTCGAATTTGCTTGCGAACGCCGTCAAGCACAACGGCGCGGGAACCGAGATCGCGCTCATACTCATGCGTCAAGCCGGCGTCGCGTATGTCATGGTAGCCGACACCGGCGCGCCGATCACGCAAAGCCCCGACGACCTGTTCCAGCCCTTCACCCAAGGCGATGCGGCGCGCACGTCCTCGAAAGGCGGCAGCGGCCTGGGGCTTTCCATCTGCAAGCGGATAGCCGACATGCACGGGTTCAACCTGTCAGTCGCGCAGCCGTACGGGCGCTTCACCAAGGC
>JAUNJT010000201.1 GCA_030533105.1 Eggerthellaceae bacterium | reverse complement strand
TTCATGTCCCTAGGAGAGTCCTTTCCGCGAGCGATGGAACGATTATACCGTGGCATCAGCGGCATGCAGTCTTCGGCAGTACGCAGGATGAAGATCCGCGGGTCCTTAGCGCCCGTTCGCATATTACTTTGCTTGACATTTGCGTGGAAATGGAGAACAATCATGGACAAATTAGCCTATATCGAAGAGGAGAGACACATGAAGATTGCGATTCCTAGCGAAGGACCCGAGGGTCTGTCCGCAATGCGCAGCGGCCATTTCGGACACGCGCAGTATTTCACCGTGGTCGAATACGATGACGACATGAACATCGTCGATGTGGCGTCCGTGAAAAATGTCGACCATGACGAGTTCGGCTGCGGTGGGGTTATCGAATTCGCTATGACCTTGGGCATCGACGGCATCCTGACCGCCGGGATGGGCATGCCGCCGTTGATGCGCTTCACCGAAGCGGGCATCACCGTTTTCGCAGAGCGCACGTTGCCCAACGTCGGCGATGCCGCGAAGGCCTTCGCGCTCGGCGAGGTTGCCCGCATGTCTCCCCAGGACGCCTGCGCACATCACTAAGAAATCGCATGTTGATGAGTGGGGATGGCACGTCCATTTTACTCATTGGAAAACCATCCCGCGCTTCGCGCCAGAATGCTTGCTCAATGAGTAAAGATGGACGTGCCATCCCACTCATCCCGCGCTTCGCGCCAGAATGCTTGCTCAATGAGTAAGTGTGAAAGAGAGGTTCGGGCAGCCCGCCGTTTCCGGGCGCAATCATCCAAGCCTACGGCCGTAGGCTAGGGCCCCGATAATCGCAGGCGGCATCACGCGACGGCGACTATCTTGGATACGTCGTAGCCCCGGTCGGCGAGGAACGCGAGCGCGGACTCCTCGGTGATCGGCGCCGGAGCCTGCTTCGGCGCGGGGCTCTTGAGCTCCCCGTAGTCCGATGGGTTGAACACCTCGCCGGTGGAGAGCATGTGGTAGATGCAGACGAGCATCATCCGGGCTATCGCGATCACGGCCCTCTTGTGGCCGCGCCGCTTCTTGAGGCGCCTGTACTTGATGGCGAAGTAGTCCTCCCCGGCCGACCTGACGGCCGCCAGGGCGCACTGCACGAGCACGGGCTTGAGGAACCGGCCGGCCTTGGCGATGCGGACCGACTTCTTCTTGCCGGCGCTCTCGTTGCAGCCCGGCGCCAGCCCGGCCCACGAGCACAGGTGGCCGGCGTCCCCGAACTGGGACATGTCGAAGCCGATCTCGGACAGGATCAGGCATGCGGACAGCTCGGTCACCCCGGGCATCCCGCAGAGCAGCTCGACCGCCGCCCAATGGGGCCGCATGCGCACGTAGAGCTCCAGCTCGCAGCGGGCGATCGCGTCGTCGAGGTAGTCCATGTGGCCCATGGCCGCCTCTATCTTGAACCGCTGGTCGGGGCCGATGCCGCAGTCCCGGACCGAGTCGACGATGCGGGAGGCCTTCCTCCTGGCGCTGCCCTTGATGAGCCTCAGGCACGCCTCCTCGTCGAAGCCGCCCGGGCCGACGAGCTGGCGCACGATCCCCTTGGCGGTCTCGCCGAGGCAGTCGGACAGCACGCTGCCGAGCCCTATGTTGGAGACGGTCAGGCAGTTCTGGTAGCGGTTCTTCTCGGAGGAGCGCATGC
>JAUNJT010000034.1 GCA_030533105.1 Eggerthellaceae bacterium | reverse complement strand
ATGGCGGAATGCGTGTAGATGATGGTCTTTTCGGGATCGATGCCCGCCGCGATGTAATCGGCAACCATGTTGTACACGTTGTCTTGGATATGCTCGGTGGTGTCGCGATCGGTGATGACCTGATAATCCGCGATCAGAACCATGCAGTTGATGCCGAGATCCTGCATGTGGACGCGATTCAAGATGCTCCCGAAGTAATGCCCGAGGTGCAGTCGCCCTGTAGGACGATCACCCGTGAGCATATAGTACTTACCCGGATTCACCTCAAGGTCCGCGCGGATCTTGTTCGAGCGCTCGAGACTTGCCTGAAAGCTATCGGTGGACATAAAAAACTTCCTTTTGATTCTTAGGAAAACCCTTCGTGCAACGCGCGTGCCGAGCACGACAAGTGCCCGCTCGCAGCGCCCGACAAGTATACCACGCGCACCATGGGCAGCAAAAAGCCCTCCGCCGCCTGAACGGCGAAGGGCTTAGATTCGTCAAAAGCGACTAGACGCAGCTTAGCTGATTAGTCGGGCCACTTGGCGAACGCCTTGCGTGATTCAGCATAAAGCGCCTTGCGGTATGCAGGCTGCTGGCACGCAACATCGTACATGCTGATGTAAGGAACCTTGCCCGGCGTGTTGCAGAAGCGATCGACATATCTCTTCGCAGCTGCGATTTGATCTTCCTCGGACCAATCTGCAGTCACGAGATCAAGAGACGGCGGCAGGATGATCTTGTCGCCATAGAGCTCCCAAAGCTCTTCATTGCCGTTCATGCGCTGCGGGGTCCAGCTATCCCAACCAGCAGCTATGATGTTCGGGGTTTGAACCTGGCCCGATTTACCGCAGGAGTGAAGCTCAGCAAAAAGCCCGAGTTCATGCACATGATCGGTGAACTTGCGCATCGCGGGAACAATCAAACGCTCGGCGACATCGGCATTGAACAGAGCGCTCGCCTGAGAACCCCAGTCATCATGGACATAGAAGCCATCGATGTGGTCATAGTACTTCACGAAGTGATCGACGATATCGATGTAGAGGTCGGAAAGAGCCATCATCAGCTCGGCGACGGCGTCTTCTTGATCCTCATCGAGCAGGGCGAATGCGGCATCCTCGAAGCCCATGAAAGAAATCAGACGCTCGAACCAACCGGTAAAGAGCCACGGCTGGACGAACTTATCGTTATTGAGGAACTCCTTGTTCTTCTCTGCGGAACCAGCCCAATCCCACGAATCGACATCCGGGAAGGTAAGGACGTCCTTCCAATCGTTGACATCGTCGAACAACTGCGTTCCCGGAATGACCATGGAACCATGCGCTTCAGGCTCATAGACCCACTCGACACCGAAGATATCGGGGCCACCGGCATCTTCAACGGCATTGAACGGCTCACCGTCGACGACCATGCCGCGTGCGATGTTCTCAGGGATGACGCGGGGGTTGAACATCATGGTATCTTTGCTCGAAACAAGCCAGATCGGATGCTTCTGATACGTGGCAATGACGGCCTCGCGCTGTGTGACGGGATAACGGAAGTGAGCGTAATCGACAGGGGTCTTGCGGCTCTTCGGCTCGATTGAGACGATTTCCAGCTCTTTTTCGTCAAACGGGATACCCATGTGAGGATCTCCTTTCGAAAGATGGGTTCTTACGTGGACATTTTTTGCACCAGGCTAATATATCACAAGATGCACGAAATGCGCTGTGTCTTGCGTATGTGGACAAAATCGTCTAAGATTCGTATGCGCACGTGAAAGTGCACCTTCGGTCGCTTGGCTCAGCGGGAGAGCATCGCCTTCACACGGCGGGGGTCACTGGTTCAAATCCAGTAGCGACCACCATGAATATTCGCAGGTCAGACTCATGCATTGTCTGACCTGTTTTGCTTATGTCATGCAGAAAGGGGTCGCGATGAGATACCTCCCCATCAAAGATCTCGATGCTACGGGACTCGTGCGTACCGCCTGCACTTTGCTCGGTGAAGGTCCGTGGTCATACGGCGAGGATGGCACCGCGGAAAGCTTCGAAGCGCTTGCCAAAGAGTTGGGCGTACGTGATGCCTATCATATGGTGCGCGTCAACCAAAAGCACACGGCGAATGTCCGGGTCGCGACCATCGAGGACGGAGGCCGCGGCATCTACCATCCGCACATCGAATCACCGCGCACCATGGAATCGGCGACCTTCGACTTCAGGCTCGGTGACGGCATCGACGGGCTTGTCACGAATACGCCCGGGCTGGCATTGTGCACGACGGAGGCCGATTGCGTTCCCGTTTTCCTGCTCGACCCCATCACGCGCTCCGTCGGCATGATCCACAGCGGCTGGCGCGGTACGGCAGCGCTTATCAGCAAGCGCGCGATCTCGCTTTTGACAAGCTATTTCGGGGCATCACCGCGCGATGTGCTCGCTGTTCTCGGACCTTGCATCTGCAAGGATTGCTATGAAGTCGGACCTGAGCTGCGTGAGGATTTCGAAGTGTTCTTCCCACCAGAGCGCGTAAGCGATCTTTTTACGCCTCACGGAGACGGTAAGTATCTGCTCGATGTGCCTGCCGCTGTCCGCATGACCCTGCTCGATGCTGGAATCACGCCCGAGCACATCACGATGCCCTTCGAGTGCACCTGCCACGGGAATGACTTCGCATCCTACCGCCGTGATAAGGATCCGCACGACCGCATGCTCACCGCCATCGTCCTAGTGTAAGTCGCACCCATCCACACGTTCGCCTATTCGGGCAACACGGAAAGCCCGTAGGATAATCATGGTACAATTGTCTATTACGAAGAGAAGCGTTTCACCCGATTTGGGAAGGTAACCTTGGCTCACCGCGTCGGCATAGATGCTGGGTCGAAGACCCTCAAAGTCGTCGTTCTGAACGATGACGATACCATCGCGTTCAGCATCTATCTGCGCCATCGCTTCGATATCGCTACCCGTCTCGCTCAAACCATCCATGACGTATGCTGGCGCTTCGGTGACATCGATTGCACCGTCGCGATCACCGGTTCGGCGGGCATAGAGGTCGCACAATGGCTCGAACTCCCCTTCGTTCAAGAGGTAATCGCCACGACGAAGGCAGTCCAAACGATGATTCCCGATGCCGATGCCGTCATAGAGCTCGGCGGCGAGGATGCGAAGATCATCTACCTTACCGGAGGTCTCGAGCAACGCATGAACGCCACATGCGCCGGTGGCACGGGCGGTTTCATAGACACCATCGCCTTCATGCTCGGCATCCATACGAAGGAATTCAGCCAACTTTCCATGGGCGCATCGCACATATACCCCATCGCGAGCCGTTGCGCCGTATTCGCTCAAACCGATGTGCGCCCGCTGCTCAACGCAGGCGCCAACAAAGCCGATATCGCGGCAAGCGCACTCGAGGCCGTCATACGCCAGACCTTGGGCGGACTGGCATGCGGGCGCCCCATCCGCGGCAAGATCGTGTACTTGGGCGGGCCGTGCGAGTTCATCCCCGACCTCGTCAGGCGATTCAACATGGCGCTCAAACTGGAGCGCAACATGGGTATAAAGCCCAAAGACGCTCACCTGTTCACAGCGCAAGGCGCTGCACTCTATGGCGGGGAGCTCCCAGGCGCCCCGATCGTACGCCTTTCGGATCTGGAAGCGCGCCTGCTAGAGCAAAACCAGCCTGAAGACGATTTGCCGAGGTTGCGTCCGCTCTTCACCACGCAGGCGGAACTGGATGAGTTCAAGGCCCGCCACGCCGAGACCGCTGTATCCACATCGCATGTCACATCGTATGAAGGCTCCCTCTACGTGGGCATGGATGCAGGTTCCACGGCAATCAAGCTCGCATGCGTGAGCGAAGACGGCAGACTCATCTATTCGGATAACGAGCCTACGGAAGGCGATGTGCTGGAAACTTCGCGCAAGATGCTGAAGACGATGTATCGGAACCTGCCGCATAGCTACAGCGGCGATGAGTTCTATACCATCGAGCATGCGACGGTCACAGGTTACGGCGAGGATTTGCTCAAAGCGGCGCTCGGCTTCGACTCAGGCGTCGTCGAAACGGTCGCGCACACGAACGCGGCATTGCATTTCGAACCAAAGGCGAGCTTCGTCCTCGACATCGGCGGCCAAGACATGAAGGCCATTTGGATCAAGAACGGCATGGTGCAGGAAACCGTGCTCAACGAGGCATGCTCGTCGGGCTGCGGTGCGTTCATCGAAGGCACGGCCTACTCGTTGCGCTCCACACCGAGCAAATTCAGCGAAGTCGCGCTTAAGGCTGCAGCCCCTATCGACTTAGGAACCAAGTGCACCGTTTTCATGACCTCGCGCGTACGCCACGCACAGAAAATCGGCGCATCCATGAGCGACATCGCAGCAGGCATCGCCTATTCGGTCGTCCAGAATGCGCTGTTCCGCATCATAGGCATGAGCAACATCGACAGCATGGGCGATCATATCGTCGTCCAAGGCGGCACCTTCATGAGCGATGCCGTGCTGCGCGCCTTCGAACTGATATCGGGAAAAGAGGTCATCCGCCCCGGATGCGCACATCTCATGGGTGCCTTAGGAGCAGCCCTCGTTGCCCGCAACCGTGCGAAAAGCGCGAATTCAGAATCGGGCAAAGGCAAGCCCAGCAGCAAAGGCGCTTCCCATCTTTTGACCGCACAGGAGATCGACAGAATCAAGCTGAAGCGCACATCATCAACCTGCCCCGGGTGCCCCAACTCGTGCGCGGTCACGATAATCGATTTCGGTAACGGGCGCACCTACGTGAGCGGAAATCGCTGCGAACGCGCTTACCAATACTTCGACATCAAGAAAGACGATGACGCTAAGAAGGAGACGCCTCCCAACGCCATCGCGTTGAAGCAGAAGCTGCTTAAGCGTTACACAACGGTTCTGCACGAAGAGCAGCCTGAGAATGGCACCGGACCCGCCATGCGCATAGGCATCATGAACACCTTGAATACCACCGACCAGCTCCCCTTCTGGCACACGCTTCTTTCTAAGCTAGGGCTCGATGTGGTGGTCGTTCACTCCTCGCCCGAAGATGCTGCGACGCGCAACCGCACCGGACTCGAGACGATTCCCTCCGAAAGCGTATGCTTCCCCGCCAAGCTCTCCCATAGCAGGCTGTTCGCGCTCTTGGAGGCTGGCGCGACGCATATCTTGATGCCCAAGTACATACGCGGGCGCCGCTGCCCCGTGCGCTGCGAGTACGTTGACGCATTGCTAGACGGCATCAGCGCCTTCGATATCGAACAGCCGAGCTTCATCATCCCGGAGCTTGAGATGATGACCATGCTCGAAGCCGAAGGATCCCCCGAAGATCGCGAGAGCATCTTTTCATGTCTTGCTCCCCTCTTCAGCGAGAGCGCTCCGCTTTCACGCGAGGCTTTCCAAACAGCGCTTGAAGACGCCTGGGAAGAGCAACGCAACTTCCACGCCATGGTCAAGAAGGGCAATGACCGGGCTTTGACCTGGTCGAAGCAGCCTGGCAACCATGGTGCCATCCTTGTGGGACGTCCCTATCACATCGATCCGGTGCTTTTGCACGAGATCGACGATATGCTTCAAAGCCTCGGCTTCTCAGTGGTATCCCCGCTTGAGATGAACCTTCCCGAGCTCGATGGCAAACCCGAGTTCCACGCCGCCAAACCGGCGCTTCGGGTAGCCAAGTTCATCCAGAACCGTCCGAATCTGCACATGGTGTGCCTGGAATCGTTCGGTTGCACGTACGATGCACTGTCGCTTCCTGAATTACAGCAGGTCTTAAACGAAACCGGGCAATTCTTCACAGGGCTAAAGATCGACGAAATCGCCGACATGGCGCACATCCGCATCCGCCTGCGCACCTTGGCGGAGACCATCTTCTTGTCGGAGTCGAACAAGCCGATCGATGTGTCAGAGGACATCGGTACGCACATGTTCGGGAAACCCAAGAACGAATTCACCAAGCATGAATTCATCAAGCGGGATGATGTCGCGCCAGTTGCCCCGGCTGCAAAGAAGGTTGATGGCAAGCCGAGCGCCAGACCCGCGCCCGCTCCACTCAACTATCCCAATAGGAATAATTTCATAGCACCTAATTCCCTAGGCTCTTCTGCGCCACCCGCTCAGCGCGCATGGGGAACGCCCTATATGCCCAAAGAGGCGTTTGCAGCGATTGAAGAGGCAGCGAAGAAATACGCACCGCCTGAGCTTGCCGATAAAGCGCCGGAAGTCACTCTCGAGCCAGCTGGCAAGAAGGTACCGCCGATGCCCCGCTCCTTCATCGAAAAACTGAAATCGGGGATGCTCAGATGAGCCGCCTTACCATTGACACCGCATTCGTCGAAGCTGCGCGCGCTGGAAGCGTGCAGGCATTCGCTTCCTTCGAGCAAAGCGATTTGGAAGTATCGCGCATGTTCACGAGCGACTTATGCTATGCGGTCGCCGTGCTTGCGGGACGCACGATCCGTTTGGTTTTAACGGCAAAGGAATCCGGCGACGAACTCGAACACCTCGTTGTGCCCGCCATTTGCCAGAAGTGCGTGCTCGAAGGTCTTGCAGGCATCGTCAAACGCGCAATCGGCTCCTGCCCGGCTTTGGAATGGGTTGATGGGTGGCCCGATACCCCTGAAGATGCATGCGCAGATTGCAAGAGCGAAAGCGACGAGCCTGACGATACCAAAGTGGGCATCATCGGCACAGCGCCGCTCATCTTCGAGCCCTTCCTCAACGATCACATCGCGAAACTCATCGAGAGCTTAGGGTATACGCTCATATATCCTCGCCCCGAAAGCCTGTTCACCGACGATGTACGCTACGAGGATGAATTGGCACGATTCGTAAAACTCGGCGTGCGAAAAGTCATCTACCTGCAAAGCTTCGGCTGCCTTAAGGGACACGTGCATGCGCGCGGGGCGCTCCATGGCCTCGCCAAGAAGTTCCCTGAACTGCACATCACCGTGCTTGACTACGATGCAGAAGCATCCTCGCTCAACCGCGAGAACCGCATACGCCTCGCTTTGGGA
Organism: Eggerthellaceae bacterium; assembly: GCA_030533105.1. Classification (GTDB taxonomy): domain Bacteria; phylum Actinomycetota; class Coriobacteriia; order Coriobacteriales; family Eggerthellaceae; genus SIG42. The sequence goes on along the minus strand of JAUNJT010000034.1, from coordinate 7,871 downwards.
TTACGTTAAGCTTTAGGCTTGATACAGCGTTTGCGCATGCATGCCGAAGGTCTTCGCCATGCGATACCACAGATAGAGCCACTCGCCCACCGGGTCGCCGGTTCTCTCCTTGTACAGAGCCCACACGAACCAGTAATACGCCGACAATCCGACATACGCCATGCAGTGACGCATCTCAGCCGGTTCGGGGTCGCGCTGGAAGTATTCCCGTATAACGTCTTCTGCTTCGGGGATGCCATAATCCGAGCAGCAGATGAACGTTCCCAAGTCGCTCGCATAATCCGACATCGCGGAGTATTCCCAGTCGATGAGGTCAACACCCTCGGGATGCACGAGGAAGTTGGGCGCATAGAAATCGTTATGGCACAAAACGAGTGGAACGCCATCGGACTTGACGCATTCGTTAAGAATTCAGCGCGCTCGGCAAGCTCATCGAAATCGGCGAAGGAAACCCTTCCGAGAAGATCGACGATCTCAAGCGCGTTTTTGTACACGTCGAAAGAAAAGCTCGACTCGGCGCCCGACTGATGCAGCTTCCTGCCGATGGCCATAGCGGTCTTGACGTGCTCGGGGTTGTGATAATCGAACTCGATGCAATCTTCGATGAAGCGCGAGATCTTCCAACCCGTCTTCGAATCCTCGTAAACGAAGGTGCGGTCGATACCCAAATCGCGTGCGACACCCTGCGAATACGCTTCGCTTTCCCTGCTGATGATCGCGTCGGTACCCGTGCCAGGATGGCGATACACATACGGAATGCCCTTGGCCTCGAAGCGGACGGAAAGATTCGTCAGGCCCTGCTTGATCGGCTCGAACCTCTTCACGTCCTCGCGCTCGCATTCCAATACCGAGCAGATGTTGTCTAAGATTCCCGAATCGACGTTCTCGATGAAATGGGGATCGAATCCGCGAAGCTCGTCAAGCGAATCGAATTCCCAAATCGCATCAGAGGGGTACTTCCTGATGCGCATCGGCAATTCGGAGATGTGCTCGGCGTAAATGTCCTCCCAAAGCTTGCCAGCCGTATCAGGATTGTCGTATTCGCGCTCGAGGATCTCTACGAATTTCTTCGCGTAGGACTCATCCCAATAGGCATGCCCGAGCATGACCCATGAATCCGAACCCCCGACTTTCACATCGACGATCATGCCGCCCTTGCCCTTGGTGGTAAGGCAATACTCGTCGGTCGGCCCATTGCGGTACTCGGAAGCATAATAGGAGTCGTATACATACTGCTCGAAGGGATTGACGCTGAAGTAGTCGTCAGACGAGCAGATGTAGGTATTGCCTAAAATGCCCTCGACCTTTTTGATGGTGGAGTTGTTGTTTCGCTTCGCATACTCATCGTTGGTGACGAGTTTCACTCCGAAAGCATCTTCCAGATAGAAGAACTCCTCCTTCTTGTAGCCGATCACGATCGTGATGTCATCGATCCCAGCTTCCTTGAGCTGTTTGATCTGACGCTCGATGAGCACCTCACCGCGGACGGTGAGAACGCCTTTCGGGCGCTCATATGAAATCGGCGCGAAGCGAGACGAAATGCCCGCAGCCATGATGACGGCGTTTTTGACCTTATACGGCTCTAAAGCTGCGAATCCATCCGCGCTCACGGCTCCTGACGGGTCAAGGAGACCCTGAGAAGTTAATGACTTGACGGTGTTGTTAACGGTTCCGATAGAAACGTTGTTTGCGCTTGCAATCTCCCGCTGCGTGCAACCGGGATTCTTGTATAAGGTGTTAAGCACGCAAAACTCGTTGTAGTTCATAAAAATCCTGTTCAATAGATAGCATCCATCAATGCACTATTGAGCGATTGTATGTTCAGAAAAAATGAAAGTCAATAAAATGTGAACATCGCCACGAACACGGCGCAACACAGGCGCGTTCGGTTGAATTCACTAATGAATACGAATGTTTGAAACAGCCCTAATCGACTTCGAACGGATCGGTGCTTGAACCGTATGGGGTCCTTCCCGTGTCGTTGAGATCGAATATCTCGTTATACAGACCGGTGAACCTTGTATCCCACCAGCGATCGACATGGCAATGGCCATGGAACCACCGCTTGAACGAGAGTCGATCTGCGAGACTTTGCAGCCAATCGGTATTGTCATCAGGTTTGAGGATGTAAGGCCAATCAGGATCGATCTCGCGCAAGGCCGAAGACGGAACGTCATGCGTGAGCACGTAATCTACCTGCCAGCCCCTCGCTTCGAGCTGTTGCTCGGCGTACAAACGCTCCTCGGTACTAGGGACCTCCTGAGGCCACCACGATTCCCCTACAGTGCGTTTTGCCTTATCTATCGAATGCGCGCCGCCCATAGCGAAGAAGATAGATCCATCGATGTCATAGATTTCCCCGCGCATAAGGTGGATGACATGTTCGCGAATACGCTGTACGCGTCCTCCGTGCCACATATCTATCGGGTATTGCTCGATGAGGTCGAAGTTCTCATGATTGCCATCGATCCATAACGTCGTGTAAGGACGCGCCTCGAACCAATCGAGCCATCGCTCGTCTTCCTGCCATGCCGCATATGTTTCCTCATCCGCGGTTTCCGGCGTGCACGGAGGTGTCCAGATGAACCCGAAATCTCCTAAGATGATCAGGTAATCATCGCGCGATAGTCCATGGTCGTCGAATCGAACGACCTTATCGATATCGATGACGTTGTGGGTATCCCCCGTTATATAAATCGCCAATGCGAAAACCGTCCAGTTCGATTACAGATGCGCTTCGAAGCTATCGAAGATGAATCCCTTGAACCCTTGAGCACGTGCCTCTTCAAGCTCCGACTGGCTCTTGAGCGTCCATGCGAAGCAATCCAGATTCGAGAGCTTCTTCATGGCGGCAAACGTCAGCTGGCCCGAGGACTTCAGCTCATAGGAAAGGAAATTCGGACGGCAGAGCACATTGGTGAACATGCCGGAAAGCGCTACGCGGTTGATGATCGATTGGCCCTCGCCATCGGCGATGAAATCCTTGGAGAGGATGCCGCGCGGCACATCGGGACGATTCTTCATCCACCACTGGAGCGCGAACGGATTGAACGATTGCACGGCATAGACGCCTTGATAGGAATCGAGTTCCTTTGCGGTTTCGGCAGAGATCGTGGCGACATCGTCACCGGCTTCGCCCTTGATTTCCACGAGCAGCGGCACCTTGCCATCGATCAGGTCGAGCACCTCACGCAGTGTCGGTACATGCTCGTCAGTCCCGAAAACACGACACTGGGCAAGCTCCGCATCGGTCATCTCCTCGACGTTCTTATCGACGCCGCTCGTGCGGAGAAGGCTCTTATCATGAAGGACGACGGCGGTGCCGTCGGCAGTTACCTGCGTATCGATTTCAATGGCATAGCCATGATCGATTGCGCGCTGGAAAGCGGCGAGCGTGTTCTCGGGCGCGTCTGAGTCGTTATCGAAATAGCCGCGATGCGCAATCGGCTGCTCGAAGAACGGCTGAAGCTTCTGCGTTGCCGGCTCACCGGGCATCTTCAAGAAAACGGTAGCCGCGAAAAGCACGACCACGATGACACCTAATACGATAGGCCAACGCCTCTTCTTCTTCGCATGCTTGCCTGCCATCGTACACCCCTTCCTCGATTCGTTCGCACACTCACTATACCATGATGGAACAATGCACGTCGATGCGTCGCAGCTTGTGCTTTATAGATATACCGCTTTAGATATAGACGATTAGTCGAGTTTCATGTCGCCTTGCTGGATGAGGCCCGCCTTACGCATCGCGAAGGCGACGATCCAGCTGATGACTGCAGGGAGGACGAAACAGACGAGCAGCATGCCGAGCCATTCGAAGGCGCCTGGCGTGATACCATCGGCAATCCAGCCTGTGTACAGACCGATGGGACCGACGAAGCCGCAGGTGCCCATTCCGGAAGCGATGGCGGGACCGTTTTGCTGCATCGCGAAAACGCATGTCGCAATCGGTCCGCATACTGCAGCGGCCACAGTTGGCGGAACCCAGATCAAAGGCTTGCGCATGATGTTGCCCATCTGGAGCATTGAAGTACCTATGCCTTGCGAGACTATGCCTCCCCATCCGTTATCGATGAAGCTTATGACGGCGAAGCCGACCATCTGCGCGCAGCAACCCGCAAGCGCGGCACCACCAGCAAGACCCGTCAGTCCAAGCGCTGCGCAAATAGCAGCCGAAGAAATCGGGAGCGTTAACGCCATACCAACGACCACGGCAACGAGAATTCCCATGAAGAAGGGCTGGAGCTCGGTTGCCCACATGATGAAGTTGCCAATCGCTGTCGCGATGGCTCCGATGCCGGGTCCGATAAGAAGGGCGAGCGCACAACCCAAACCAACGGTGACAGCGGGAGTCACCAAGATGTCAACCTTCGTCTCCTTCGAGACGACCTTGCCGAGCTCTGCGGCGATGATGGCTATGACGAGCACGGCGAGCGGGCCGCCCGCGCCACCAGCTGAGTTGGCGGCATAGCCGACGACGGCGAGAGAGTATAAAACGAGCGGAGATGCCTTCAGAGCATATCCGATGGCAACCGCCATCGCAGGTCCCGCGACCGCTGTCGCGAACGCTCCGATGTCGTTGAACACCGTGACGCCGGATAGGTTGCCGATCGTGTTGAAGATGGTTCCGATCAAAAGCGAAGCGAAGAGGCCCTGCGCCATCGCCGATAGGGCATCGATCGCATAGCGCTGGAAGCTGATTTCGATGTCTTTACGCTTCAAGAAGTCTTTTACCGCTGCTGCCACGTACGACCCTTCTTTCTTTGCCTATCTACGCTGCAATTGTCGCAGAACTTGGGCATGATTTGCCCATCGCAGGCGAAAGCGAAACGGTTAAGCGTTGAAAGGCGCGATGATGACGAAAAGAAAGCGCAATGCATATGATTGCATTGCGCTTTACTCTCTCGATGCTAATGTCAAATAGAGAGCTTAGCCTTCCATCAGCTCCTCAAGCACATCGGCACTTTCCTCGCTCTGGCTTTCCGCCAAAGCTTCCTCTTCCTCGAGCTGACGTGCCTTCTTGAGCGCAAGCCAACCCTAATGTCCGTGATGACCATGCTTCTTACAGAACGGACCCCCGTTATCGATATGGCGCAAGATCATACCGGTTCGAACAAGCTTATCCATTAGTTCTTCGTTGTTGATAGCCTTATTGCTTCCTTTCAATTAATAAGTATGCTTATTTCTTCACTTCGAATTATAGTAGGGTTCCTTATAATCTATACATTGCTTCGCAACGCGCGCGAACGCTTCACGTGATAATCGGAGCCTGTAATGTGGTAATCAACTAAGAGCGCCCTCGGCGGTTGCCGAGGGCGCTCCTTTCGTCAAAACCCAAAGATTTGCGGGTCTTATGCGGAGGCGTCTATAACACCTACATAGAGGTCCTCTGAACTGCAATCTGCAGCAACTTCGATCGTCTTGTTCGGCGAAATGAGCCGAATCGTATAGACGGCAGGATCGACTTGATCGAACTTGAAGTCACCGAAATCATCGGTTTCAAGCTCGGCAACGAGCGTTCCGTCCGCAGCAAGCAGCTCGGCTTTCGCGCCGATGACAACCTCGTCTTCGGCAAGATCGACAAGTGTACCAACGACAAAGCGCTTCGGCACGTTCAGATACCAAATCTTCGAGCCCATAGCCTTGCCGAGTTCGGAAGGCTCTGCGCCGATGGCTTTCGCTTCTTCTGCATCCATGAAACGCAGCGCTTCTGTGGCGCAGGCATCTACGCAACGCGGCACTTCCCATCCGTTATCGAGCAAATGAGCGCAACCGGTGCACTTCTGGGCCAAGCCTAGCCCCTCATTCCAATAAACAGCATTGAATGGGCAAGCCTCGACAAGACCTTCGATACCTTTAGCCTTCTCGGGATCGATGATAACGAGACCGTCGTCGCGACGATAGACCGCGTCCGGAGCAATCTCGATCAGGGCGCATTTCTCGCAATGGTTGCACCATGTGTGCTCGTAAGTCACTTTGACCCAAGGCACCTTACCGCGTTCGCGATCTTGGACCTTCATCCAGAATTGGCCGATAATCGGCTGCGCTTCGGCGTAAGGTGGCCAAGCTTGATCGCAATGCTCGTCTTTACAGGCAACTTGGCAACCACGGCAGCCATTGCAGCGGTTGTAGTTGAAAACAAATACCTTTCCCATGATCTCACTCCCCCTCTAATCCTCGATGTAGGCTTTGGCGAGCAAACCGTTGACATCATCATAAGCGCGCCCGAATTGCTCGGGATACTGCTCGGCGAGCGCTTTGACATCGACTTTCTCAATGCCAACCAGGAAGCTGTTCGTCACTTCTCCCGCAGCGTTCTTGGAAGTCGTAGCATTCGGGCAGATGAGGTTATTCGCTCCGCCGCGATCCAAACCGCCAGTGCCGGCGATGATGGAGTCGATGCGCGCACCATGGTCTTGATACAGCGCACCCGGCATGATGCGCTCGGTCACTCTAACTCCGCCGAGGACGCTACCGCGCTCATTGAACAAGCGCGCGATATCGCCATTCGCCAATCCAAGTTTCTCGGCATCGACGGGGTTCACCCAGATAGGCTCATACATATACCCATCGGGACCCTTCACCTTGCAGGTTTCGATTTCGCGGAACCAGGGGACGTCATCCATTTGAGCATGCACGCGCCAGCGCGGATGGTTGGTGACGAGCAGAAACGGATAGTCTTTCGCACGCTCGCTTGAGATGCGCTCCTTGTGCTCTTCGGTCTCCTCAATCCACTTGGGATACGGACCGCGCACATCATCATCTGGGAAGAAACGCGCAAGCGTCGAGGAATAATATTCGATTTTGCCTGAAGGCGTTTGGAGCTTGTTCGATTCGGGATCATCATGGAAAGCGATGAGGCCCGCAGGCGTATTCTCCCAATCCGGATTGACGGGACCCGCCCAGAACTTCTTCTCCATCAAGTCTTCCCACGTGAAGTCTTCGGGGATGCCGCTTTCATCGAAAGCCTTGCGAATCGTCTCCTCATGGGTCATACCCCTCATGAATTTGTTGCGCAAACCCTCATACTTCCCACCAAAGCGCTCGAGGGCGCCTGCGATATCGGCCACGATCTCAGCATCCGAACGTGCCTCGCCGACTGGATCAATCGCAACATCCTCCACGTAGTACAGCGGGAACTGCCCAGCAAGGCTATCTGTCGTGATATCGCTGCATTCGAAAACGGTCTTCACAGGCAGGATGATATCGGCGAAAACCGTATCGTTTTCCATCCAGGGATGCTGCACGAGAACGAATTCAATGGATTCGTGGCGCAATGCCTCCTCGTAGATGTTGCCCCCGTTCCAGCATGTGGACCAACATGGCGCGTCCGCCCAGATCATATGCAAGCGCTCTTCGCCTTCACGCGGGAACTGGAACTTGAAGAACTGATCCTCGCGTGGATATGTGCAGATACCATGGCCGTACCAGCTGATCGGCGGATTGAGGATTGCCTGCGGTATGAGCGTCTTGATAATGTGGCGGTTCGGTTCCTCGCCGGCAAGGTCCCATCCGTGGTAAGCCGCTTCGTTCGAGGGCACGAAGACAGGCTCAGGAAGCGGAGACATCGACAGCATGCCGAGCATAGTCCATTCGATGAATTTGATCTGATGCTTGCCTGGACCGCCGATACCTTGCATACCATGCAGAGCTACTTCGAGGCGTGCAGGCTCATGGGCGAATGCACCGCGGATGAAACCACCGCCATTGCTATGCGCGGTCGATACGTTGTGCTTAGCCCAATAGCGCGCAAATGCCTTGATCTCCCACGATGGAACGCCGCATTTGCCTTCCGCCCATTTCGGTGTTTTGGGTTCTCCATCAAGATCGCCCAATACATACTGCTCAAACCATTCGAAGCCGACGGCATG
>JAUNJT010000200.1 GCA_030533105.1 Eggerthellaceae bacterium | reverse complement strand
TTGTCGATGACAGACATCATCGGTCGATTGGCTCAATTGGGCATATCCGCCGACCGCAAGACCATCTACACCGATCTCGATGCGCTTCGCGAATTCGGCATGTCCATCGGCACGGTGCAGCGCAGTCCTGTGGAATATTACCTCGAGAGGCGCGAGTTTACCCTAGATGAGCTCATGCTCATGGTCGATGCCGTGCAAAGCTGCCCCTTCATCACCCAAAGCCAAGCAGACCGATTGGGACGCAACATCAGGCGGCTCGCTACCGACTCGCAACGCGAGAAACTCGAGCGCCGCATCCATGTCGATAGCCGGGTACGCGGGCACAATGATGCCATGTTATCGTGCGTGGACAAGATCCACGATGCCATGCACGCCAAAAAGAAGGTCTCGTTCACGTATTGGAAGATCGGCCTCGACGGACAGGCGCATGCGGAACACGAAGGCGAGCGCTACGTGGTTTCCCCGATGCGCATCTCCTTCAGCGACAACCGGTATTACCTCACTGCGTGGTCGGATAAGCACGATGAGGTTCGCGAATATCGCATCGATCGCATGCAATCGCTTCGCCAGCTCGACGAGAAGGCGGTACGCAACGATCAGATGGCGGACTATGAATACCATGTGCGCGACTCGCAATACTTCGGGCATTTCGATGGACCGGTGACCAACGTGACGCTTAAGGTCGAGCGTGACCTCATGCCTGCGGTCATCGACCGTTTCGGGAAGGATGCGGTCGTTATCGCGCGCGATGACGGCGCCGCCGATGTGCGCGTGTCGGTCCGCATAAGTCCGCAGTTCTTCGGCTGGGTTTCGGGCATGGATGGTTTAGTCACCATCGTCAAGCCGAGCAAGCTCGCCGAAGAGTATCGCGACTATCTGCGAAAGCTTCTCGGCGAATAAGCGCCTTTCATACCGATAGCCTTTTCGCACGCCTCCATTGCCAGCATTTCTGCTCGCAATCCTTGGGATCGCGTGATGCGAGCACGCGGCCTTGCGTATCGATTGCGCCGCGCCATGCGCACATGCCCGACTCGCTTCTGCGTATCGCCAAGTCGAAGTGCTCGAACCTGTGCACGGCAAGGTCGAAGTTTGCCCAGTCGTTTTCGTAACAATCCCAGATGCGCCATGTCTCCACGTAGTCGTCATCTGCGAGCAAGGATTGGATGTCGTTCTCAAGTTCGATGGTGTCGCGAACTTGCGCGAAGCCGGAAAAGCTCTCATTCAAGATGAGCCGTCCATCGTCGGAATACACGGGGCCGGCGAATTCGAAGCTAGAAAGAAGCGCACGCGGAACGCTGTCGGAATCATTCGTTGTTCCATACAGCATATGCAGTGCGCCAGACATGCTCATCGCTCCTTTCGGCTTGCTTTTCACGTTTGAAAGCATCCTAATCGCGGCGCATACGCATGTATGGGGTGATATTCGGACACCTGGGCGATACGGCGAATCGCCATCGGTTTTCCCCGAGGGTTTTTCATAGAAAAGCCGAGTTAAGAAGCGCTATTCGATAGGCATATTCAAGAAACGCTCGGCATTGCGCCACGTGATCTTCTCGAAGTCGGCGGCAGGCAACTCCAAGCTTGCGAGGAAGTCGAACTCGCTTTTCGGGTCCCACATGGGGAAGTCGCTTCCGAACATCACGCGGTCTGCACCGTAGAGCTCGA
>JAUNJT010000087.1 GCA_030533105.1 Eggerthellaceae bacterium | reverse complement strand
CACAGCATCGCCCGCGGCATATGCCTGCGTGGCGCGCTTGAGGAATTCATTCGGTTGCTCTGAAAGATTCCCACTCGTATCGGGCGCGTTTTCGAAATCGTGCGGCATCTGCTCACCTCCTGCGGCCATTAGCTTCCCCTCCCCACGAAACTATAGCCCATCCGTTACGGGTTGCGCAACGGCGAAGCGTCGAGTCGGGGGTGACGGCAACGGGATTTTTCGCACTCGAAAGGACATCGATATCGGAATAATGGTCTGCGAAGCAATAGCTAAGCTCCCAATTGCCCTCGCCGAACTTCTCATCGGCAAGGCGTTTGATGGCGAAGACCTTCTCCTCGCCTTCGATGGGCTTTCCCTCAACCTCATCCGTATAGCGCCCATCAGGCGTTGTGCGCATGATCGTGGAGACCTGGTAGTCGTATAGGCCATCGTTGAGCGCGCAGCGCACGATCGGCTCGAAAGTCGCCGAAACGGCGATGATGACGAAGCCCTCGCCACGAAGCCGATCGATCTGCTCGATCGCCTCAGCGCGCCACAAGGGTTTGATCTTGTCGTAATAGAAATGCGCAAGATAGGTGTCGACCACTTCGACACGTTTACCCTTGAACGCCGAGAAGACGCGGCGGCGGACCTTGTGCTCGGTTTGCGGGAGATGGAATTTATAGCGGAACGCCCATGAGATGATGTGGAGGAGCTCGCGCTTGTCAAGCATATGCTCGCTCGCCAGATGCTTGACCAAGATGACGGGCGAATTGCCTTCGATGCACGTGCCATCGAAATCGAATACGGCGATTTTGACGCACGTATCGGACGCGCTCTTCTGCGCGGCATCTTGCGTTATCTGTTCGCCCATAATCGGATCCATTAGCCACCCGCCCTAAAGTACTTTGAACTGTGAATTGTACAACTCCGCGTAAAAGCCATCAAGCGCGATGAGCTCGTCGTGCGTTCCCTGCTCGACGATATCGCCCTCTTGCATGACCAAAATCAAATCGGCGGAGCGGATGGTGGAAAGCCTATGAGCGATGACGAAGGATGTGCGTCCGACCATGAGCGCGTCCATGGCTTCCTGGATGCGCTCCTCGGTGCGCGTGTCGACGGAGCTGGTCGCCTCATCCAAAATGAGCATCTGCCGGTTCGCGAGTACCGCGCGGGCGATGGTCAAAAGCTGGCGCTGTCCTTGGCTGATATTGCCCGCATCCTCGTTGATGACGAAGTCGTATCCGCCTGGCAAAGTCTGGATGAAATGGTGCGCATAGCCGATGCGCGCTGCTTGCTCGACTTCCTCATCGGTCGCATCGGGTTTGCCATAGCGGATGTTCTCGCGAATCGTGCCGCTGAACAGCCACGTATCCTGCAACACCATACCGAATAGGTTACGGAGATCATCGCGCGTATACTCGCGGATATCGCGCCCATCGATCAAGATCGCACCGTCCTGCACATCGTAGAAGCGCATCAATAGCTTCACCATGGTCGTCTTGCCCGCACCGGTCGGACCTACGAGCGCGACCGTCTGACCGGGCTTGACGCGTGCGGAGAAATCCTTGATGACCGGTTTCTCGGGATCGTAGCCGAAGCGCACATACTTGAACTCGACGCTCGCCTCGCTTGTCGGAGGTTTCTTCGGGTCTTTCACGGGAGAGAGCTCCTCTTCGCTCAAGAAGTCGAAGATGCGCTCGGCGGCGGCGGCCATCTGCTGGAACACATTGGAGATCTGAGCGAGCTGGACGAGCGGATGGGTGAAGTTCTTCACGTATTGGATGAATGCTTGGATATCGCCGACCGTGATGATGCCCGTCACCGCGAAATAGCTGCCCAGGATAGCGACTGCCACATAGGCCAGGTTGCCGATGAAGTCCATCACGGGCTTCATGAAGCTGCTTGCGAAAAGCGCCTTCCAGCCGGAATCGTACAAGCGCGTGTTCGCCTCGCCGAATTGCTCGAGCGTCTGCTGCTGTTGGTTGAACGCGCGGACGATGGCATGACCCGAGAAGGTCTCCTCAACGATGCCGTTGATATCGCCGAGCGTGTTCTGCTGTATGGTGAAGAACTTCTGGGAGAACTTCACGAACTTGACGATGAAGAGCACCGTGAGCGGGATGATCAGAAGCACCACGCCCGTCATGATGGCGTTGATGCTCACCATCATCGCAATGACGCCTATAAGCGTCACGATGGAGGTGATGAGCTGCGTGAGACCCTGGTTGAGCGTCTGCCCGAGCGTATCGATGTCGTTGGTGATGCGCGAGAGCGTATCGCCGATGGAATTCCGCTCGAAGTATCCGAACGGCATCTTATTGATCTTTATGGCGATATCCTGACGCAGCCGATAGCAGGTCTTCTGCGTGACCGTCGCCATCGTCCATCCCATCACGAACGCGCAGAACGCGGAACCAGCGTAGATGAGGAAGGTCGTGATCAGAATCGACGCGATGGCATCGAAGTCGATACCACCCGTCCCATTCACCTTGGCAACGAGTCCGTTAAAGAGCTCGGTCGTGGCAGTTGAGAGCACCTTGGGGCCGATGACGCCGAAGACCGTCGACCCGATGGCTAGGATGAACACGATGAGAAGCGCGATGCGATAGCGTCCCAGATACGCGAGCATCTTCTTGAGCGTTCCCTTGAAGTCGCGGGGCTTCTCTACGTTCGCCCATCGCCCGGGACCTCCTCGATGCGGCTTGCGGCGACGCTCCTCGGCGCGTTTATCGTATGCGTTGTCACGCGGCTCGCTCATGCGACTTCACCTCCCCCGAAAAGCTCTTGCTCGGAGAGTTGAGAGAGGGCGATCTCGCGATACGTTCCGCATGAATTCAAAAGCTCAGAGTGAGTGCCGCATCCTACGACACGGCCCTCATCGAGCACGATGATCTGATCGGCGCCCATGATGGTCGCGATGCGCTGGGCGACGATGAGCACCGTCTTCCCAAAAAGCTTGGTTTTGAGGTCGCGGCGAAGCGCGGCATCGGTCTTGTAATCGAGTGCTGAGAAGCTATCGTCGAACAAATACGCCTTAGCATCGGTCGCGAGCGCGCGGGCGATCGCAAGGCGCTGCCGCTGTCCGCCGGAAACGTTCGTACCGCCCTGTGAGACCTCTTCGTCGATACCCTTCTCCTTCGCATGAACGAAATCGGTTGCCTGTGCGATGGAAAGCGAGGTTTCGATGCGGTCTTCGGAGGTTTCGGGAGCACCATACGCGACATTGGAGGCGATGGTGCCTGAGAACAGAAACGCCTGCTGGGGAACATAACCGAGCAAGCTATGGAGCTTGTGCTGGCTTAACTCTCGCACATCGACGTCGTCGACGAGCACCTGTCCACTCGTGACATCGAAGAAGCGCTCGATGAGCTTTAGAATCGTCGTTTTGCCGCAACCCGTAGGACCGATGATCGCGCACGTAGAACCTGCCGGAACGGTGAAGCTCACATGGTCGATCGCGTTCGTGGAATCATCGGCATAAGCGAAGCACACGTCCTTGAACTCTATCTTCGCGCCGCAAGATTCGGGAATCAAACCGTCATAGACGCGCGCGGCATCGGCGATGGAGGCGGACGTTGCGATGACCTCGTCGACGCGCACCGATGCGACATTGGCACGCGGGATCATGATGGCGATGAGACCCAAGAACAGAAAACTCGAAACGATGACCATCGCGTAGGTGATGAACGCGATCAAATCGCCGGTTTGGATGGTGCCCATATCGACATAGCTCGAACCAACCCACACGATCACGACCGAAACCGCATTCATGATAAGCATCATCGAAGGCATCATGAACGCCATCGCACGATTCGTGAACAACTGCGTGCCTAAAAGCGCGGTATTCGCCTCGTCGAAACGATGCTCCTCATAGGTCTGGCGGTTGAAGGCACGGACCACCGACATGCCCGTCAACATCTCGCGGGCGATGAGGTTCACCTTGTCGATCAAGGTCTGCATGATCTTGAACTTCGGCATGGTAATCGCCATCAGTATGCCGCTGACGATCACCACAAGCACGATGGCAAGCCCGATGATCCAACTCATGGAGACGTTGGTCTGCGCAATCATGATGATGCCGCCGATAGCGAGGATGGGCGAATACACCATGAGTCTCTGGAACATCAGGCACAGCTGCTGGATGAGCTGGATGTCGTTGGTGCCGCGCGTGATAAGCGATGCCGCAGAGAAACGGTTGATCTCCGCATCGCTGAACGAGATGACCTTGGTGAATAACCTCGTACGCAAATCGCGACCTATCTTGGTCGCCGTGCGACATGCCGCGAAATTCATCACGCAATGCACGATCAGCGCCAAAAGCGTCGCTAGGAGCATGAACAGCCCGATGCGGATCAGATAAGCGAGCTGGACATCGAAGATGTCTATGCCGCATGCCCGATACTCCGCCTTGACCGCTTCGACGCCCTGCTGCTCGATGAACGCATCGAAGCTATCGGGGGAACTTAATCGGGCGCTTTCTTTCGCCTGATCGACGATTTTTATGAGCTCTTGCTTGGAAAGCGTTCCTTCGAGATACGCATCGACCCAGGCCGCAACATCAGAATCGGGTGCGATCTGGGGCATGTACTCCACGGCAAGCGGGAACGATAAGGCGGCATTAAGCGATGCGCGCGTTTCACTGCTCACATCCTCAAGTCTCCACAGGCCGTCTTCCGTTTGCACGTAGGAATCGCGGAGCAAAGCCTCGTCACCATCTGGTAGCTGAGATGCAACCCGTTCGAAGGTCTTAGCGCTCATGATTTCCGGGACGGCATCCTCGACACCGGATTGCTGGATGCCCACATCGACGATCTGCGATGTGAAATACGGCAGCGATAGGTCGCAGAACGCCTGGATGATGAACATCGAGACGACGACCAGCAAAGCAAGCTTATGCTCGAAGAGATATCGTAAAATGCGCAAGGCGTATCCTTAATGTCATACGTTCTGCGTCATTGTAACGCCTTTGGGCGCACATCATCATCGCGCGTTCGCCGATAATAGGAAAAGAGCGGTTGTGCGTATGCCGAAAACGGCGCCCATCGCGCACTGTATGGTCTTTGCCGTTGGCAAAAAACCCTGAAAACCTATTGCGCGAGCCACCATTTGCAAGTACAATGTCTGTCGCTGCATAACGCACGGGGTGTTAGCTCAGTTGGTTAGAGCGCCGGCCTGTCACGTCGGAGGTCGC
>JAUNJT010000033.1 GCA_030533105.1 Eggerthellaceae bacterium | reverse complement strand
CATATCGATGTATTCTTAGAAGATGGCTCCACGAAGGAGGAGTGGAAGATGGTCGTTGAGACCAAGAAGATCTTCCATGCGGATATTGCCGTTGCCCCGACGTGCGTGCGTGTGCCTTCGCTGCGTTGCCACGCGGAGGCTGTGAACGTCGAATTCGCAGAACCGATTTCGGTAGAGCAGGCACGGGAGGCCTTTGAGGCATTCCAGGGCGTCACAGTGATGGATGACACTGCGAACAACGTGTATCCTATGCCCGGTTTGCTCCAGGGTACCAACGATGTGTATGTTGGCCGCCTGCGCAAGGATCCTACCGTCGAGAACGGCCTGAACTTCTGGTGCGTCGGCGACCAGATCCGCAAAGGCGCCGCACTCAACGCGGTGCAAATTGCGCAACTGCTGCTTCCGCAGGAATAGCGTTTACAACAAGCCTTATTAATGCGAGGCACCGGGTGATATCCCCGGTGCCTTTCGTTTTATATGGAATTCGTACTCGCGAACCAAAGTGAAGCGATGCTTTACTCCTTGTAGTAAAGCATGCAGTGGCAGAAGCCATGGAATTCGGGGTCGGCGATCTGCTCTTTGAATTCTGTGCACATGCATTTGGTATCTTCAGATTGAACAATCTTGCACGGGCAATAGCCACCTGTTCGCTTCAGGCCCTCTCTTACTAGGGCGACGATTTCCTTATCGGGGTTGAGTTTGACGCTCATGCGGGGGCTCCTTTCCTTTACGGCATTCAAAAGCGAGTCATATCGAGCAAGAAGTCGAGCCGAAGAGGCATCGATGTCGTAGCCAGCCTCGATGATAGCATCGGCGCGTTTTTTTCGATCGGATTGAGTACCTATTTTGTCAGCGGCCGAGACTATTGAATATGCCCAAGCAGCTGAGTCGGTTAGCGGAAGCACCGACACCGCATCGGTTATGTGGCTGACGGGCGGAATCGTATCGGCAATCACGCAAGGCAGCCCAGCCGCTTGGGCTTCGAGCAAAGCGACGGGTTGGCCTTCGTAGCGGGAAGGAAATGCGAAAACATCGAAGGCTGAAAGAAGTTGCGGGATGTCATCGCGTATACCCAAGAAAAGAACGCTGTCGGAAATTCCCAATGCTTCAGCCCTGCTGCGGGCTTTCCCTTCAAGTTCGCCACGACCGACGAGGGCGAGCTTCGCATCAGGTCGGAGGGCTTTCACGGCAGCGAATATGTCGAGCAAAAAGTCATGGTTCTTCTGCTCGTTGAAACGCCCCACGTGGCCTACGAGCAGCTCGTTGGCGCTTACACCCAGCTCAGCTCGGGTTTGTTCGCGCTCCTCCTCGTCGAAGCGATAGGTTTCGCAGCTGATGCCGTTGAGCAACACTTCGAATCTATCCGAATCGGCGATGTCCTGTCCGAAGCGGTCAACGCCCGCTTCGTATGAGCAACCGATGAAATAATCTGCATGTTTGACAACCGAGCGAGTCAGTAATCGATATGCCGCAGCTGACAGCGGCGAAGCCGAATCGATATTGTGGCTATGCGCAATGGTCTTTGCGCCGTGGTTCCGTGCAACCTCAAGGTAAATGGGTGCGCAGCTGCCGATATGGCCATGAACGATGTCGTAACGCGGGTGGTTGGGAGAATCGAAGAATTCCTCAACAGCGCGTCGGTATGAATGGCGGTTAAGACCTGTAAACGTTGGTACACGATAGATGGTTCCGCCGAGAGCTTCGATTTCTTCATCGAAATCGCCTTTTTCAGTCGTGTGGACGAGGAAATCGAATGCCACTTCGCTCTGATCGATGGTGCGCATGAGGTTCATGATCATTGTCTCAGCGCCAGCTCGATCCATCTTTCCAATGACATGGAGTACGCGCATGCGTGGTTGGGAAATTGCCTCTTTTTCAGGAGAGGCTTTCGACTCCATAGCTTGATTTGATGAATCCAGCATCGTAATCCTTAGTTCTTCAATGAATTGATAGGTGCGGGGAAGCGACCGCCGCGATGTGCGAAGACGTCTCCTGCGAAGCGATTTACCGGCATAACTGGAGCTGAGCCGAGCAAGCCGCCGAAGTCAAGCATGTCGCCTTCCTTCTTGCCGATTGCGGGAATCAAGCGAACGGCAGTCGTCTTGTTGTTGATGACGCCGATAGCGCACTCGTCAGCGATGATGCCGAAGATGGTTTCGGGGGTGATGTCGCCTGGCACTGCGATCATGTCGAGTCCGACCGAGCAAACGCACGTCATGGCTTCGAGCTTTTCGAGGCTTAAGGCGCCTGCTTGCGCAGCTGCGATCATCCCCGCATCCTCCGATACTGGGATGAATGCGCCCGACAGGCCGCCAACGGACGATGATGCCATGACGCCACCTTTCTTCACGGCATCGTTAAGCATAGCTAATGCGGCTGTCGTACCCGGTCCACCGCATGTCCCCACGCCGATGGCTTCGAGAATCTGCGCAACAGAATCGCCTTCTGCAGGCGTCGGGGCAAGCGAGAGGTCGAGAATGCCTTTCGCTACGCCGAGTCGCTTGGCGGCTTCGCGCGCCATGAGCTCGCCTGCGCGCGTGATCTTGAACGCGGTTGACTTGATGGCTTCGGCAACGGTGGTCATGTCTGCATCTTCGGGCAGATGGGAAAGCACATTACGTACAACACCCGGACCTGATACGCCGACGTTGACGACCTTGTCGGCCTCGCCTGAACCGTGGAATGCGCCGGCCATAAAGGGGTTATCTTCAACGGCATTCGCAAACACGACGAGCTTTGCGCAGCCGATGCCATCGCGCTCTGCGGTTGCCTTCGCGGTTTCGAGGATGATGTTGCTCATCTCCCATACGGCGTCCATATTGATGCCCGCACGCGTGGATGCGACATTAACGGAAGAGCAAACATTGTCGGTCGTTGCCAACGCATGGGGGATGGACTTCATGAGTTTGCGGTCGGTCGGGGTTGCTCCTTTGTGCACGAGCGCCGAGAAACCGCCGATGAAATCGACGCCAACCTCTTTGCCCGCACGGTCCATGGCGTCGGCGACAGGGGTGAGGTCGTTTGCGGTAACAGCAGCGCTGATCTCGGCGATGGGCGTAACCGAGATTCGCTTATTGACGATGGGAATTCCGAATTCGCGCTCGAGCTGCTCGGCGACGGGCACGAGCTTCTCCGCAGCCGTGGTCATGCGATCATAGACTTTTGTGGCAAGAGCATCGACGTCGGACGAGCAGCATTCTCTCAGGCTCAATCCTAAGGTGATGGTGCGGATATCGAGATGCTGCTTGTTGATCATCGAGAGTGTCTCATTGATCTCAGCCGGCGTTATTTGCATGCTTTTCCTCCTTTTGAGGCAATCTGATGGCGAAATCGTCTCCTAGGCTGTTGACGACGGCGTTGGATGTCTCACCAAGCCATCCAACGGGGTCGTCAAGCTGTGTCAGGAAAATGTGGCGTGACGCGATATCGCTTTTGTAATCGGGCAGGGCATAAACCGTGTGCACGCCTTCCTCGGTGTGGTTCACCAAGGGGATCCACTCGACATTTTCGATGGTGATTATATCGTTATCGCGCACGAACTCGCATGAAAGCATGCCCTCGAGTTCGTTTAGCGGGTCGGGCGTCTCATGATTGCTCACGAAATTGCCGAGCGAGTAGGCGACGAGCGTTCGATGACCGTCGGCTCCCTGTACCCAGGAAAGCGGTCCGATGACGTGCGGATGCGAGCCGAGCACGAGATCGACATCCAAATCAGCGAGGAGCTGAGCGTAATACAACTGGTCGTCGTCGGGCTCGGTTTGGTTCTCGGTGCCCCAATGCATGGCGACGATCACGACATCGCTAACCTCTTTCGCACGCGCAACGTCTGCGCGAATGCGGTCCTCGTCGATGAGGTTGATCTCGTATGGCTCGAAATCCTCTCCGACATCGCAGCCGTTGACGCCATAGGTGTAATCAAGGAGAGCGAATGTGATGCCCTTACAGGTGATGGTCGCGATTCTATCTGCCTCTTCCTGGCTGCGAGCTGTGCCGGTGAACTGCACGGGTTTTTCTGCCCAGACTTCGCATGAATGCGTGAGAGCACCGTAGTATCCCCAATCGTAGCTATGATTGCTCGCCGAAGCCACGAAATCGAATCCAGCATCAACGACCGCATCAGCCATCTCATCGGTGGTATTGAACGACGGATAGCCCTTCGGACCGATCCCGTCCCCGCCGACATGGGTTTCCTGTTTGATGTACGCCAGATCAGCGGCTTGCGAATAAGGGGCGATGTGCTCGAAGATGAAATGGTAATCATACGTTCCGTCATCCATTCCGCCTGCCTTTGCATCCGCCTCGTCGCCGATGCCGTAGTCGGGGAGGTTGTCGCCGACTGCGATAAACGACACCCGGGCGTGCGCGAACTCTGCAGCTTGTTGTGCTTCCTGCGAGCACGAGCTGATGCGCGATGCTGCGAATACGATGACGGCGGCGATGATGACTAGCAGCGCGACGAGCGTGAGCAATGGCTTAAGCGATTGCTTCTTTTTGCGCGGAGAAGATACCTTCGGTTTTCTGGATGCAGTTGTTCGCCTCGGCGTTCTCTGTGCATCCGCCGAGTTGTGTGAAAGCTTCCTGTTGTCCGTGTTTGAAGACATAGAAGCATAGTATCACGGTATAATCATTCAGATAACCTTACGAACGTTTTGTTGGGCAATTGCCATATTGAAAGGGAATGTTGACGTATGCCAATCGACATGAACACGCCATCTTCCACGGATGCCTCAAAAGCGGTGTCTTCACCTGCTCAAACCGATTTGCATATCGGTATCGACGTGGGCTCGACTACGGTCAAGCTTGCCATTCTGAACGATGCGAACGAGGTCGTGTACTCGGTGTATCAGCGCCATCATGCGGATGTGCGCGCAACGATCGTCGAGGTGCTGCAGGGCGCTGCGGAACAGTACGGCGACCAGATCATGACCATTGCGATCACGGGTTCGGGCGGCCTGCTTCTGGCGCAATGGCTCAATCTCGATTTCGTGCAAGAAGTCATCGCCAGCAAAACTGCCGTTGAGACTTTCATTCCGAAGACCGATGTCGCCATCGAGCTCGGTGGCGAAGATGCGAAGATCATCTACTTCGACCACGGTATCGAGCAGCGCATGAACGGTACATGCGCAGGTGGCACGGGTGCGTTCATCGACCAGATGGCCACATTGCTCAACACCGACGCAACCGGTCTGAACGAGCTTGCCAAGAGCCATATCACGATTTATCCCATTGCAAGCCGTTGCGGCGTGTTCGCGAAGACCGACGTGCAGCCTTTGCTCAACGAAGGCGCGAAGAAGGAGGACATCGCGGCCTCGATCTTCCAATCCGTGGTCACGCAAACGATCTCGGGTCTTGCATGCGGTCGTCCCATCAGGGGGTACGTGGCGTTCTTAGGCGGTCCTCTCCAGTATCTCGATCAGCTTCGCGAACGCTTCTATGAGACGTTGGAACTTGATGAAGAGCATCGCATCGTTCCCGAGGATGCGCACCTGTTCGTGGCACGCGGTTGCGCCATTGCTGGCATTACGAGCGAACATGTGCATCCCGAGAGCCTTAACGATGTGCTCGAGCGCCTTCGCGGCCTAGGTGATATGCAGGGTTCCGAAGTCGTGCGTCTTCCTCCACTATTCGCCGATGCGGCAGAATATGAGGAGTTCAAACAGCGTCATGCAAGCGAGTGCGTTTCCCGCGGAGATTTGAGCAGTTATCGCGGTACGGCTTACTTGGGCATAGATGCAGGCTCCACTACCTTCAAGGCGGTTCTGATCGGTCAGGATGGATCCATTCTCTGGTCGATTTACATGAGCAACAAGGGAGATGTCCTCGGATGCGCCAAGATGGCGCTTTCGGCGTTGTACAGTGCGCTTCCCACCGATGAGGAGGGAAATGCACTGGTTACCATCGGCCATGCGACGGTTACCGGTTATGGAGAAGGACTTTTGCTCGAGGCCTTGCGTGTGGACTCTGGCGAGATCGAGACGGTTGCGCATCTGCGTGGCGCGCAGGAAATGCTGCCTGGTGTCGAATTCATCCTCGATATCGGCGGACAGGATATGAAGTGCCTGCGCGTGAAGGACGGCGTCATCGAGCACATCATGCTCAATGAGGCGTGCTCGTCAGGCTGCGGTTCGTTCATCGAGAGCTTTGCGAGCGGTTTGGGGCTCGATGTTTCCGAATTCGCGCAAACGGCCATTGCGGCCGAACACCACGTTGACTTTGGAAGCCGTTGCACCGTCTTCATGAACAGCAGCGTCAAGCAGGCCCAGAAGGAAGGCGCGACGGTTGGCGATATCGCTGCAGGTCTGGCCATCTCGGTTATCAAGAACGCACTGTTCAAGGTCATAAAAATCCGTGACCCGCGCGATGTGGGCACGAAGGTCATCGTGCAAGGCGGCACCTTCCTCAATGATGCGGTGCTGCGTGCTTTCGAGCAGCTTTCCGAAGTCAATGCGGTCCGTCCTGACATCGCGGGCAACATGGGCGCATACGGTGCGGCATTGCTTGCACGCGATAGGGCTGCTTCAAGCGGGCAGGATGCTCCTCATTCATCCATCTTGGGGCTTGCCGCCCTCGAGGCGCTTGCTCCTACGCAACGTACAACGCGTTGCAAAGGCTGCTCGAACAGCTGCTTGCTGACGATCAATGATTTCGGTGTGGACGAAAGCACGGGCAAGCATCGCCGTTTCATCACCGGTAATCGTTGCGAGAAGGGCTCGGGCAATCGCACCGATGCTTCGAAGGTGCCGAACCTGTTCGATTACAAGGCGAAGCGCCTGTTCGGCTATAAGCCGCTGTCAGCCGAAGAGGCCACGCGAGGTACGGTCGGCATGCCGCGTGCGCTCAACATGTACGAGAATTTCCCGTTCTGGTTCACGTTCTTCACGAAGCTGGGCTGGCGCGTGGTGCTTTCGGATGCAAGCAACAAGGACACGTACAAGGCGGGTATCGAGAGCATGCCGTCCGAAAGCGTGTGCTATCCCGCCAAACTGAGCCACGGCCACATCATGAACCTATTAGCCAAGCATCCCGACTTCATTTGGATGCCCTGCGCGAAATGGGAGCGCCAAGAGGATGCGAGTGCGGGCAACCACTACAATTGCCCCATCGTTGCAAGCTATCCGGAGGCCTTGCGCCTCAATGTGGATGACCTGCAAACGAGTGATGTGCAATTCCTCGATCCGTGGCTTCCTTACGACAAGAAGGAGCTGCTCAAGGAACGCCTCTATGTGGAGCTTGTGCAAGCGCATCCCGATCTGATGACGAAGGGTGGGGCGAAGGCTCCGACCAAGCAGGAAGTCGCCGATGCGGTAGACGCCGCATGGGCGGAGGATGAGCGCTTCAAGCACGATATGCGTGCGAAAGGCGTTGAAACGATCAAGTGGATGGAAGCGACAGGCACGCACGGCATCGTGTTGGCGGGCCGCCCATATCATAACGACCCCGAGATCAATCACGCCATTCCCGAACTACTGACGAGCTTCGGCCTTGCGGTGTTGACCGAGGATTCGGTCGCGCACCTGGGCATCATCGATCGCCCATTGCGCGCGGTCGATCAGTGGATGTTCCATACGCGTCTTTATGCATCGGCTAAGTTCGTAAGCACGCGCAAGGATTTGGATCTCATTCAGCTCAACAGCTTCGGATGTGGCCTCGATGCCATCACGACCGACCAGGTGCAGGAGATTCTCGAAGCAGCAGGCAAGATCTATACGGTGCTCAAGATCGATGAGGTTTCGAATCTCGGTGCCGCGCGCATCCGCGTGCGCAGCTTGCTTGCAGCGCTCAAGAATCAGCAGGATGTTGAGAACGACCAGGCTGTCGAGGCGCGTTTGACCGCGCAAGGATGTCCTGCGGCAGCATGTGAATTCAATCTGGATGATGCTCCTGCAGAGTATGCGCCGAATGAGTTCACAGGCAAAGCGTCCGACGAGCTGCGCGGCTATCTGAAGCAACGCGACGATGCTTCGAGCGCTTTTTATCGGGCAACGTACACCGAGCAGATGAAGAAGGAAGGGTACACCATCCTCGCACCGCAGATGGCGCCGTATCACTTCGAGCTGCTCGTTCCCGTGTTCCATCGTTTCGGTTACAACGTCGAGCTTTTGCCGAGCGTCGATCACGGTGCTGTGGACGCGGGCTTGAAGTATGTGAACAACGACATCTGCTATCCGAGTATTCTGACGACGGGCCAGATCATGGAAGCCGTCACAAGCGGTCGTTACGATACCGACAAACTTGCGGTGCTCATCACGCAAACCGGCGGCGGTTGCCGTGCGACGAACTACATCGCGCTCATCCGCAAGGGCCTCAAAGCTGCAGGTCTCGGTCATATCCCCGTCATTTCCATCGCCCTGCAGGGCAAGAGCACGGTTGACGAGGACAACCCCGGCTTCTCCATCACGCCGAAGATGCTCTATCAAGCCGTATATGCATTCGGCTATGGCGACCTGCTCATGATGTGTTTGTATCGCACGCGTCCCTACGAGCTCGAGCCAGGCAGCGCAACGCGGTTGTTCGATCACTACATGAGCGTGTGCGGTGAGCAGTTGAAGCGCGGTGTAAAGTGGGGAGAATACAAGCGCACGGTGAAAGAAATCGTGAATGATTTCGATACGTTGCCGCTAAAGAACTTCGGTACCAAACCGCGCGTCGGCGTGGTCGGCGAGATCCTGGTGAAATTCCATCCCACGGCGAACAACCAGGTGGTTGAGGTAATCGAGCGCGAAGGCTGCGAAGCGGTGGTGCCGGGGCTCATCGAGTTCTTCCTGTTCGGCATCGTGGGACGTATCTTCCAGCGCGATCCGCTCGGCCGCAGCAAGAAGGGAGCGGTTGGTGCCAAGATCGCACTCGATGTCATCGATCGGTTGCGTAAGCCCATTTTGGATCAACTCAAGGCATCGACGCGCTTCAATCCACCAGCAAGTATTTTCGAGCTCGCTGAGTACGCGGAAGAAATCCTCAGCCTGTGCAACTCGATGGGCGAGGGTTGGCTGTTGACCGCAGAGATGATCGAGCTTATCAAGACGGGTGCTCCCAACATCGTGTGCACGCAGCCGTTTGCATGCCTGCCGAATCACGTGGTCGGCAAGTCGGTCATCAAGGAATTGCGTCGCCGCTTCCCTGAAAGCAACATCGTTGCGGTCGATTACGATCCAGGTGCTTCCGAGGTGAACCAGCTCAACCGCATCAAGTTGATGATCAGCGTCGCGAAGGCGAATCTTGCAGACAAGGTTGCGCGTGAAGCGGGCGAATAGCGAGGTTCGTGCATCAGGCGGGATGTACATGGCAGTTTGGCACGTTTGTCCGAGAGAGAGGGGTTTGGCATGAGCAGATTGCAGTCTCCGAAGTTGAAGGTCCTCGTGCATGCGTGCGTGCGCATGTATAGCGGTGAGCCCAAACGGGTGGTCTATGTTGATCCATTCAAGGTGGCGATAGCCGCGCATGATGCAGACGTGATCTTCGTCACGCATCCTCATGGTGATCATTTCAGCGAGAAGGACATCAAAAAGCTCTCAAAGGACGATACCGTTCTCGTCAGCGTGGAGGATTGCCGCGCCCAGGCTGCGGCAGCTGGCTTTTCAGGCGACCGTTTCGTGAGCGTTGCACCGGGTCAGAAGATTGAAGTGCGTGGTATCACCGCAGAAGCAGTGCCGGCCTACAATGTGGGTAAGGCCTTCCATACGCAGTCGAAGGGCTGGGTTGGCTACGTTATCACCATCGATGGCAAACGCGTTTACGTCATGGGCGATACGGACGATAACGAGGACGTGCGTGCCGTGCAAACCGATGTGCTGTTCGTTCCCATCGGCGGTATCTATACGATGGACATGTACGAGGCGGCAACGTATGCGAATGCGGTCAAGCCGGAATTGGTAGTTCCGTTGCACTACGGTGCACTCGATGATACGCGCAAAACGGCAGATGGCTTTGCCGAGCTCATCGGTCCGGACATCAACGTTCGCATCGATATCTAGGCGCGCAAAGTCAGCGCCTATTCAGCGTGTCTAAGCGGAGGCATTGACGGTTTGTCACGCAAAGTTGCGGGAGGTCTTCGATGAAGATAGCGGTGAGCGCATGCCTTCTCGGGCATAACTGCAAATACAACGGCTCCAACAATCAAAACCAGATGGTGCTCGATTATGTGACATCGCATGAGGTTGTTCCCGTTTGCCCCGAACAGCTCGGTGGATTGCCGACGCCGCGCGTTCCTGCAGAGATAGTCAACGGCGTGGTTACGAATGCTGAAGGGGAGTGTGTTGATACGCAATTCCGGCGTGGCGCACGTCGTGCGCTTGATATCGTGCAGCGTGCGGGGGTTGACTGCGCGATTCTCCAGCCACGCAGTCCCAGCTGTGGTTCGCATCAGATCTACGATGGGAGCTTTTCAGGTACTCTCATCGATGGCGAAGGGGTGTTTGCTGCGTTGCTGCGCGAACACGGCATCCAGGTGCTCGAGCCCGACGAACTTGGGTAATCCGTCCAAGTCTGCCGTTCTCCCGTTTCGTTCCTTCGGCTGTGGTCCTACAGAAACACTGCGGCCACGATGCACAGCACGATGAGGAAACTGAATCCGACGGCCAAAAACAGTCTCATGAACAGGCCGGCATCGTTCCGACGGAAGTTAAGGAATGATTTGATGGTGATGAGCGATGCGAGTGAGGCGATAGGCGTACCCATGCCTGCGATGTCGGTTGCGACGAGCAGTGTTGCCCAGTCGGTAGTGAACGGTGCATACAAAAGCGTTGTCGGCAGATTGCTGATGATCTGGCAAGTGCCGACGATGGTGATAAGCGCGTTCTGCTCGAGCAGACTCATCAAAAACTCCCTGACCTGCGGAATGCTGCTCAGATTTCCCGCGAACACGAAGAACGCTGCGAAGGTGATGAGCAGACCGTAATCTACGCGCGCGAGGATGCGTGGGTTCACGATAAGCAGGCATACGATCACGAGGGCGAGAACGGCAAGGAACGGGATGACGCGCAGAATGGCGCACAGCGTCAACACGAACAGCACGCAATACAAGCCCAGCTGCGCTTTGCGCGGCACCCTGCAGAAGCCAGCTGTTCCGATGTGCGATCCTCCTTCGTGTGGGGCTTCAAGTGGCGCAAGCGGGATCGGCTTGACGAACAAGCAGCACGCACCAATGAGGACAACTGCCGTGATGAACGTCGGCAGCATCGTGAGGATGAAGGTTCCCGTGGGAATGTCGAACAAGCTGTACAGGTACAGGTTATGCGGGTTGCCGAAGGGCAGGATCATGCCTCCGAGCACGGCGGCCGCATTCTGCAGGATGAAGCACCATGCCAAAAGCCTGCGGTCATCGGTAATCCCGCTCAGGACAAGGTAGCTCAGCGGCAAGAATGTCAGCAGCGCCATATCGTTGGTGATGAACATGGCGCCGACAAGTGTGATGAGCACCATCGCGATTACGCAGGTGCGCTGCGTCTTCAGGGTGCTCACGATGCTTTTTGCAAGACGCGCGAACAATCCGGTGCTCACAAGCGCGTTGACGGTTGCCGAGATGCAGAACAGGCAACCGAGCGTCTTGAAGTCGAAATAGTCCAGGTATGCAGCTGATGGTGGAACGAAAAACGCCGAAATCACCGCCGCAAAGCAGGCGATGATAGGGAGTGTGTGCTGTTTGACGAAAGAACTCACGGCGGGCATCATAGCACGTTGACCGCGGACGCGGTAAAATGACAGATTGGGCGGATTACATTGCGCTGTGTGGTGCGTTTTCGCTCGAGCATTCTTCTCAACGCGAAGGAGCGGCTATGGCACAAGGACCTCCAGGTTTCGGACCAGGTGCAGGCTATATGACGGATGAGGAAAAGGCTGCAAGTCCTAAAGTCACCAAGGACTTGCTTAAGCGCATCGCCTCGTATTTGAAGCCCTACTGGGCGAAGTTTCTGCTGGTGTTCCTTGCCATCCTGATCGCTGCTGTTGTCGGACTGTTCCCCTCTATCATCACAGGCAAGATCGTCGATCAGGCACTCGTGGGCGAAGACCTCATGTATTTGGTGCAACTATTGCTTATCGCATTGGCAGCATTGCTTACCAGTCAGCTCATCGGTGTGCTTGAGAACTACATCAACGCATGGATTTCGCAGCATATCATCTACGACATGCGCAACGAGATGTACCGTCATCTGCAATATATGCCGCATTCCTTCTTCACGACCGAGAAGCAGGGCGACGTCATCACGCGTATGGACACCGACATCAGCGGAGTGAGCTCGGTAATCAGCGGGACGCTTTCACAGATAGTCAGCAATGTCGCTACCGTCATCACCACGCTCGTGGCAATCTTCACGATGAGTTGGAAACTTGCCATCGTCGGTCTCATCGTGCTGCCGCTGCTCATTTTCCCGACGCGCAGTGCGGGCAAGTCACGGCTCAAGTATGCCTCGCTCACGCAGGCGCAGACCGACAAAATGAACCAGATCATCAACGAGACGCTTTCGGCAAGCGGGTCGCTTCTGGTGAAGATGTTTACGCGGGAAGAGCAGGAGTGCGAGCGTTTCCGTCAGACGAACGAGGAAGTTACGAACCTTTCGATGAAGGAAACGCGGAGCGTATCGATTTTCCGCATCGCGATGGGCATGTTCATCCAGCTTGGACCGCTGCTAATCTATTTCGCGGGCGGCCTGCTCATCATCGAGCACTACGATCCTACGCTGACGGTCGGCACGGTGACTGCCATGGTCGCTCTCATCAACCGGTTGTATCGGCCAGTTGAATCGCTGCTCAACCTGCAAGTGAGTTTCACTCGTTCGCTCGCGCTGTTCACGCGCATCTTCGATTACCTCGACCGTCCGAATACCATTGTGTCGCCCGAGAACGGG
Organism: Eggerthellaceae bacterium; assembly: GCA_030533105.1. Lineage (GTDB taxonomy): Bacteria > Actinomycetota > Coriobacteriia > Coriobacteriales > Eggerthellaceae > SIG42. The sequence goes on along the minus strand of JAUNJT010000033.1, from coordinate 2,217 downwards.
CAGAAACCCGATGTGGCATGCAAACCGATCGAATACGACCACGTGGCATTCGGTTACGACGAGGGCAATTTGGTGCTCACGGATGTGGATTTCACCGTGCCAGGTGGGCAGATGTATGCCATCGTCGGACGCAGCGGTTCAGGCAAATCGACTGTTGTGAATCTTATGCCGCGCCTTTATGACGTCAATGGCGGAGCGGTACGCATCGCAGGCGTCGATGTGCGCGATTTCGATTTACCATACCTCAGGCAATGCATCGGCGTGGTGACACAGGAGGCGTACCTGTTCAACGGTACGATCCTCGAGAATTTACGCTACGCCAAAGAGGATGCCACGATGGAAGAAATCGAAGAGGCATGCCGCGTGGCGAACATCCATGATTTCATCATCCATCAACCAGATGGCTACGATACCGAGGTCGGAAATCGCGGCCTGAAGCTGTCCGGCGGTGAGAAACAGCGCCTTTCATTGGCGCGCGTCATCCTCAAGGATCCGAAGATCCTCATTCTGGATGAGGCGACCAGTGCGCTCGATTCCATTTCTGAAAACGCGATTCAGCAGGCGCTCGAACAGCTCATGGTTAATCGGACCAGCGTGGTCATCGCGCATCGTCTTTCCACGATCTTAAAAGCCGATGGCATCCTTGTGGTGCAAGACGGCTGCATCGTCGAGCAGGGAACGCACGAGGAACTGCTGGCACTTGGTGGCGTATACAGCGAATTGTTCTACACTCAATTCGCTAGCGTGCTATCGCCTGAAGAGGTTGCGCAGGTACCTGTACTCGATGTGCAGTCGCTCGGCACGCAATTCGATGTACGTCGCTTGACAGAAGCAGATATTACCGACGTATATATGCTTGCGCGTTCGAATCGCAGGTACTACTTCTCGTTAGGGATCCGTCCATCGCGCGAACGCCTGACCGAGTTGATCAGCGATGTGTCGAACGAATACGCGGATGATGCTGGAACCGAAAAGTATTTCGTTGGCTTCTTCGACGAGGATGGCGACTTGGTCGCCGTGCTCGACGTTATCACAGGCTATCCGTGCCCTGATGCTGCGTTCATAGGTTGGTTCATGGTGGAAGCGTCGCTGCAAGGTCAGGGCATCGGCTCGAGCATCTTCGCCGACGTGCGTGCTTCGCTTGCCGCGCAAGGCATCACGCACCTTGAGCTTAAATGCCCGGAGCGAAGCGAATCCGCCCGTGAGTTCTGGCGCGCGCAAGGCTTCACGGAGTACGGTGAGCCCGTCATGGGAGAGGACTATCCGGTTATCTGCATGCAGCGGGATTTGTAAGAACGTCAACGACACGCGTCGTTGCCGCGGCTTTTGCTGGGCAACTGGCGCGAAGCGCATGAAAGGAATGCCGTGAAAAGCGCGACATCGCAAGGAAAACTAATCATTTGCCCGACGCCGATTGGCAACCTGGGCGATATCACGATGCGCGCACTTGAGGCTCTGCGCAGCGCTGATAGCGTGTGTGCTGAGGATACGCGCGTAACGGGAAAGCTTCTGGCGGCGTACGACATCAGCAAGCGCTTAGAGCGCTTGGACGAAGCCTCGATTGCCGCGAAGGCGTCGTCGATCGTCGAACGCGTTCTGGCTGGAGAGGTCATCGCGTTCTGTTCCGATGCAGGCATGCCGGGTGTATCTGATCCTGGAGCTCGGCTGATAGAGGCGGCGCGGAAAGAAGGTGCGTGTATTGAAGTTCTGCCTGGAGCTAGCGCAGCAGTGACAGCGTATGTGGCAAGCGGGTGCGCGAATACGCATTATTACTTCGGGGGCTTCTTCCCGCGTAAGGCGAACGAGCAACGTGCACTGGTAGATAGTCTGACGAATCTGGATGCCGCACTTGTATTCTACGAAAGCCCCAATCGCCTTTCGAAATCACTCGCGTTTCTCGCAGAGGCGTTTCCGTATCGCGAGTTGGCGGTATGCCGCGAGCTGACCAAGATGCATGAGGAGATCATGCGGGGAACGACCCTTGAAGTTGCCGAGGAGTACTCGAGGCGCGCTGTCGAAGGCTCAATCAAAGGCGAGATCGTCGTGGTAATCGATGGTCCTAATGAGCGGGAGATGCAGGAAAAAGCGCACGCAGCATGTCTCGATGCGTCTGCTCGAGCACGGGAGCTCCTTGCTTCTGGCCATTCGAAGAAAGATGTCGCGAAAGCGATTGCAAGCGATTTCGGTATCGGGCGCAACGAAGCGTATGACATCGTC
>JAUNJT010000032.1 GCA_030533105.1 Eggerthellaceae bacterium | reverse complement strand
TTGATACCGAGCGCTGCGAGCGCGGTGGCACGCTGCGCGCTGACTTGGCGCACAGCGCTCACAGGCTCGTCGAGCATGAGCGTCGAACTCAACCTGTCGCACGATGCCTCGGCCATATAGCTCCGTTTTTCGAAATATGACGGCTATTCGAGACCGAACAGCACGGGATAGAGGGGCTGATCGCCGCGGTGGGCGTCGATATCGAGATTCTCGTAAGCCTCTTCGATGGTCTCGACGAGCTCCTCAAGGTCATCCTCGCTTAAATCCTCGCCAGCGAGCAAAGTCATGGTGTCGGCATCGTCTGCATCCATCACGGCAAGCAGATCCATGACGACTTCCTCCAAGCTCGAGCCAACCGCTTCGATCGCGCCATCGGAAATGCCGATGATATCGCCTTCGACGATCGGGTTGTCATGCGCATCATGGGAATCCTTGATGGCGGTGGTGACCTCGGCCGTCTTGATGAACTCCAAGGATTCCGTCATGGTCGCGACATTCGATTCGAGGTCAACGTCTTGACTCGCGTTGAACATCGCCGTGAAGGCAGCCGGGAGGCTCTTCGTCGGAACGACGGCGCACGGCATGGTGGCAAGCTCCGCAGCGCTTTGCGCAGCCATGATGATGTTGGAGTTGTTCGGAAGGATGATGACCGCATCGGCGTTAACGCTCATGGCAGCATCGAGAAGGTCCTTCGTCGACGGATTCATCGTCTGACCGCCGGAAACGACCACATCGACGCCTAAGCTCTTCAGGATGTTCGCATTCCCCTCGCCCGCCGCGACGGCGACGAAGCCGATGGATTTATGCGCGCCGCGCTGCTCAGCGGCGAGCTTATCGGTGCGCTCCTCGCTCTGCAGCTGCATGTTGTGGATGAAAACCTCGCTGATTTGACCGCGTTCCAAGAAGTACGCGAGCACCTTGTCAGGCGTGTTGGAATGGACATGCACCTTGAATTTGGGATTGGAACCGACGCAGAGCTCGCAATCGCCCATGGTTGAAAGGAAATCGAGTGCCTCGTCCTTGTCGAGCGTATCCGAATCGACGAGGAACTCATTGCAGTAACGGTACTTCGAGCCCGCCCAGTCGTTGATCTGCTCGATCTCGACCTTAGGTGCTTGCGTGCGGGCGAAGCTCAGCTCGTCGGCAGCGATGCCCTCCTGTCCGGTAAGGCTCGCAACGATACCCGAGATGAGGATGGCAAGACCGAAGCCGCCGGCATCGACGACGTTGTTCTCCTTGAGAACCGGTAATAGATCGGGCGTACGCTGCACTGAGGCGAAGGCCTCGTTCGCAACGTGCTCGAGCGCCTCGTCTAAAGACATGCGCTTCTTCTTCGCATAATGGCATGCTGCAGCCGCATCATGGAGCACCGTGAGGATCGTGCCCTCGACCGGCTTGCGGACCGCCTGGAACGCAACCTCTTCGGCACGCGACATTGCGGAATCGAAGCAATCGAGATCGAAGTTGTCGAAACCCTCGCTTCCCTCGCACAAACCACGAAGGATCTGGGACGTGATGACGCCGGAATTGCCGCGGGCGCCCATGAGCGCACCGGAGGTGATGGCCTTGCGGGCATCCTTCGAAGTTGCGCCGATGGGAAGCTTCGCAAGATGTTCGACAACGCTCTCGAGCGTTAGGGACATGTTCGTTCCCGTATCACCATCCGGCACGGGGAACACGTTGAGACGATTGATCTCTTCCTTACGCTCGGAAAGCAGCTTGCTTGCAGCTGCGACCGCGTTGATAACGCTGTATTTGTTATATGAATCAGCCATGAATAGCTCTTTCGCTGTTAGAACACTTCAAAAGGCACGTGTACGTGCTTTACAACCTTTGCACTCGGCTTAGCTACCGTTTCGTCCTTAGCGCACCTTAACGCCCTGGACATGGATATCGACGCCGTCGATCTCGACGCGCGTGTACTCGCGCAGCGCGAAGGTGACCGCATCGGTAAGGTTTTTGGAAACGACGCTGAGCGACGTGCCGTAGCCGATGATGACGTACATATCGATATGGACGCCCTTCTCGGTCGTCGTGATGACGACGCCGCGGCGCAGACGCGAGGACGGGAGGATCTTCTGAACCGAATCGGCAACGTTCGGCGCTGCCATACCCACCACGCCGTAGCATTCCATAGCGGCATTGCCTGCAATATCTGCGAGGACATCATTGGCGATGTGCAAATCGCCGGAAACATGCGTAGCCATATGCATCCTTTCGTACTTAAGCGGTTCCCTTTGGGGAACCAGCGCGAACAAGTATAACGCATGAGGAAAACCGTGTAAGCGAGCCTGTAATGCTCTTTCGCGATATTGCATGAAAAATCCTTGTAAGCGGGACGGAAACTGTGCTATAGTGTTCAGGCTTTTTTGTTCACAAGCGTTTTGAAGAAGCACGCAATACATAGTTGGAGTTGATAGAAATGTCGAAGGTTTGCGAAGTTTGCGGTAAGGCTCCTGTTGCAGGTCGCAGCATCAGCCATTCTCATCGCGTCTCTAACCGCACGTTCCGCCCGAACGTTCAGAAGGTTACCATCAAGGATGCCAACGGCGTCGTCCGCAAGGCTAACATCTGCACGAAGTGCCTGAAGGCCGGCAAGGTCGTCCGCGCCTAGTTAACACTTCCATACACAAGCACGCAACGATAGGCTCGCATTTGCGAGCCTTTGTGCGTTTATGGCACGTTTTAATCTAAAGCCGCTTGCGACCAGATCGAGCGTGATGCGCCCTTAGCGATCAGTTGGAGGATCGGTGATGAGCAAGCGCTTGCATGATGGGCAAACGCCTAAGGGCTTGGAAGCTCTGAGGTCGATGAGATGGGACTCATCGATCGATGAACGGCATACGGAGCACCTATCGCCCTCGAGCACGCCGAGTGCGACACCTGCGCACTTCTTGGCGGTCTTCTGATACAGCTTCACCAATTCATCAGGAAGCTTCGAAGCATATTGCACGGCCGAAGCTTGCGCCGAGGCGACCTTGGCCTTAAGCTCCCCGCCCTCGGCACGGAAGCTCTCGACTGCCGCATCTTCTTCCGCTTGGATTTGCGAGAGGATCGTCTCGATCTGAGCCTCAACACCCTTGATCTTCTCGAGACGCGCATCCACCTGCTCGAGCTGCCCATCAAGGGCGCTGCGGCGCTTCTGCAGACCGTTAAGCTCCTTCGTGTGCGCTTCCACGCTCCGGAAATCCCCATGGACCGAATTGATGGTCGCCTGCACGGCAGCCTGCTTATCGGCGAGCATGGCATCCTCATCGGATATCTTCGCGAATTCCTGCTCGGCCGATTTGCGCATCTCGGCAACGCTTTGCTGTTTCTCGAGAATCGAGGTGCGCTTCTTCCGAGCAGCGAGGATTTGCGCGCGTTGCGGCAATTCCTCGAGTTTCTTCTGCGCGGCAAGGGCAACCCGATCGGCCTTCGAAAGTGCTATCAGATTGATGAGGTCTTCGCGAGATGCGTACATAACACTCCCCTAGATTCGAATCGATTCCGGATTTGACCAGTTCGTGCTCTGGTCGAGCAAGGTGATGCGCTTCTTGTCGACTCCAATATGCTCGATCGTAGCTGCGAGCGTCGCGATGAAAGGAAGCTCGCTGACATCGTGCCCGAGCTCGATGACGCAGATGCCTGCTTGCGAAAGCTCGAGGGCATGGTGGTAGCCGATCTCTCCGCACACGAGGCAATCGATGCCTGAAGCTGCGCACTCGCCAACGATGCTGTTCGCGCTGCCGTTGCACGTAGCTACCGTATGCAGCTTCGTCGAGAAATCACCCCAGACGCGAGGCGGGCGTCCGAAGACGGAGAGGCAGCGCGCACCCAGCTGCCCGAGCGTCATGCCATCTTCGCGCTTCGAGAATGCGCAAAGCGTCCCGTAGCCTTTCGTCTCATCATCCTCAAGGGCATGGATCAAGCCCGTAACCTCGAGGCTGAGCATCTTCGGAAGCATGTGATTGCCGAGCACGCTCGAATCAAGCGCGGTATGGAAGCTCATGATGGCGATGCCATCGCGGATGGCCTGCCAAACCACAGGACCCGCATCGATTTGCCCTTCCTCGGCAGGACCGAATGCGCTCGGAGGCTCGATGAATAAGGGATGGTGGGTCACAAGGACATTCGCCTGGGCGCTCGCAGCGGCTTTCACAGCTGCAAGCGTCGGATCCAAGGCAACGGCGATACCCTCGATATGCTCAGATCGGTCGCCCACGATAAGGCCGGTTTTATCCCATTCTTCAGCATCCTGTGCTGGGAAATTTGCGAGCAACGCCTGCTCGAGCGCCCCAACCGTGTCGATGGTCTCCTTCTTCGGAACGATCGACGTGCTGCTCCTCTTTGCGAGCCCTTTGATTCGGTTTGAAAAGAATCCCATGTCAACCTCCTCTATTCGAACCGCATCAGCTGATTACCCAAGCCTATGCGGAATGGATGCATGCATCAAGCGCTTCAACGAACGCGTCAAGCTCTTCCTTCGTTGTATACCTGCCGAACGAAATGCGCAATGCCCCAAGCGCAGCGTTTCGGGAAACGCCCATCGATAAGAGCACATGGCTCGGCTCGAGCGAATGGCTCGCGCATGCCGATCCCCCTGAAACCGCGAAACCCTGCGCGTCGAGTCGCAAGATCAGAGTCTCGCTTTCGAAGCCATCGACGAGCAAATGCACGATGCCCGGCATGAACGACTCCCCTTCGCGCCCGATCTCGGTAGTCGCGCTCACACCCTTGATCTCGCAAGCGCGAGCATACAGGTGGTCGCGCAGTATGGATAGACGGAAATCCTCCTCATCCAGAGAAGCGCATGCGGCGCAAACGGCTGCGGCGAAGCCCACCGCCCCCGGAACGTTCTGCGTCCCGCTGCGGCGATTCGACTCCTGACCGCCACCGAGCATCTGTGCGGATATGGGCGTGCGGGCTTTCACGTAGAGGGCACCGATGCCCTTGGGGCCATATACCTTATGCGAAGAGAAGCTCGCGGCATCGACGCCGAGATCCACCACGTCAAACGGAATCTTGCCGAGCGCCTGCGTCGCGTCTGTGTGGAACAGAGCACCCGCATCGTGTGCGAGCGCAGCAAGCTCTCGTATCGCCTGTATGCTGCCTATCTCGGCGTTAGCAGTCTGAATGGAAACCAGCACGGTATCGGGCGTCAAAGCGCTCTCGAGGGCTTCTTTCGTGATGAAGCCCTGACGCGTCGGACGAAGGAACACCACATCGAAGCCTTCGCGAGCAAGACGTTTTGCCGGATTGAGAACGGCATCATGCTCGATTTCCGTGGTGATGATCCTCGGCTCGCAAGGCGCGTTCCCGTTCTTTACCCTCTGCTCGACGGCTCCTTGGGCTAGACCGAAAAGCGCGAGGTTATCCGCTTCGGTGGCGCCTGACGTGAAGATGAGCTCATCGGGTTTTCTGGCACCGATAGCATGTGAAATATCACGGCGCGCCTTCTCAAGCGCAGCAAAGGCGCTCCTTCCAGGCGTATGCAGGGAGTTGGCATTCGCGGAAGCTTGCGTGTTTTCTGGGCCGGCTACAAGATACGGCGCCATGGCGCTTGCAGCCTCTTCGCACAAAGGCGCAGTCGCCGCATAGTCGAGGTATGAATACTTCGCTTTCCCCGCAGCCATCGCCTTCGATGCTCCCTTTATGCCTTGAGTTTTTCCAGAGCCGATATCCGAGCCTGTTCGGCAACGGCCGTGATCTCGGCGATTGCCGAAGCGGGATCTGGCGCCGCACACACCGCATTGCCCGCCACGAGCACATCGGCTCCGCAAGCGCAGACGAGCGGAGCGGTCTTTACGCCGATGCCGCCATCCACTTCGATGAGCGGAGAGACCCCCGCCTTACGCGCTAAGGCTGCGACCTCGGCAACCTTGTCCTCGCTTCCCTCGATGTACGATTGCCCCGAGAAACCGGGCTCCACGCTCATGACAAGCACCATATGCAAGCGATCTATCACATCTTCGATGGTGGATACGGGAGTCTTCGGCTTGATGGCAACTGCAGGATACGCACCCATGTCAGAGATCATCGAGATGGCCTCATCGAGGGCGCCTTCTTCTTCGAGCGCTTCGACATGAACGGTCACGATATCCGCTCCCGCATCGATGAACCATGGGATTTGACGGAGAGGGTTATCGATCATCAGATGAACGTCGAGCGGCATCCCCGCCGTCTTCTTGAGCTGCTTGACGAGAGGAACGCCCATCGTGAGATTCGGTACGAAATGACCATCCATGACATCGACATGGACGTAGCGCGCGCCACCGCTTCTGAGCACATCGATATCATGCTGGAGATTCATGAAATCGGCTGACAGAATCGATGGGGCGATTGCGATGGGAGAAAACACGGCTTCCTCTTTTCGAGTGAGATGGTTATCACCCTGTATTGTAGTCTACTTCGCAACCCCTCTGGCTCAAAAATGAAGTAAGATGGTCTTTGTTAGCAGAAGCTAAACATCACGGAGGGAACATGGGACGCGCACTCACCTACTTCTCGTACAACAGCCGTGTAGGACTCGTGACCATCGCGGCAAGCGAGACTGGGATCACGGCCCTGTCGTTTGGCAACACGCCCATCGCCGATGCAAAATGCACCCCGTGCGCACTCACCAACGACGCCGCAACCCAAATCCAAGAATACTTCGCAGGCAAACGCCGTACCTTCGATTTGCCGCTCGATGTATCGGGGACCGCATTCTCTGAAATGGTTTGGAAAGCCATCCAAGCCATCCCCTACGGCTCGACTATGACCGCCACGCAAATCGCAGAGATAATCGGGAAGCCTGAATCGGTGCGTGCCGTCGGAAGCGCGATATCCTCAGCACCGACGGAACTGCTCATACCTGTGCATCGCGTCGTAGATGCCCATGGGCGTGCACGTGGGACCGGAAAGGCTGCACGACAGCATCAGCATCTCGTCTCGTTCGAGCGCGCTCGGCTCTCGAAGGACTCCGAAAAGCAATAGTATTCGGTTTTTCGCGTGGTCTATTGCTTGGTCACGCGGTCCTTCTTCGAACCCATACGGTTCTCCGTACCGCTTCTCAATCTTTGGATGTTGCCTCTGTGCGCCCAGATGGCCGTCGCAGCGGCAATCAAGCAACATATGAAGTTCACCCAGCTCGGCGACGAGCCGGCCGGTGCCTGGATGATGTACATGAATAGCGAGATGAATGGGCAAAGGACTGCTGCGGAGATCGAGCCCGCCGAGATGTAACGGGTGGAAAGCGCGACGATGCCGAATATGGCGATCTCAGCCAAACATCCCCAAATGCCGAACACCATGAGCAGGCAGCCGCCAGCGACGGCGATGCCCTTTCCGCCCTTGAAACGTAGCCAGGGATTGAACACGTGGCCCCACATGCAAGCCAGAAGCGAGATGCCCAAAAGCATCGCTTCGATCTCCCAAGCAGTTAGACCCGATCCGCTTACCACGTACCCGGAGACGATCTTCGCGGATAGGCCGGATAAGACGCCCTTCACGAAGTCGAGCACGAATACGACATAGCCGACTTTGCCGAGTACGCGAACAGCGTTCGTAGCGCCGATGTTGCCGGAGCCATGCTCACGCAAATCGACATGATAGAAAACGCGGGAAATCACAAGACCCCACGAGATGGAGCCCAAAAGATACGACACGACGAAAACGATTATGCATGCAACAGGAAGCGACACAGCCAGCAATCCTCTCCACACAACACACGGATGCGTTTTGCGCCCGCGTTAATCCTTCTTCTTAAATTTCATCGAAATCGGGGTTCCTGTCAAATCGAAGCTCTTGCGAAGGCGGTTTTCAAGGAATCGGCGGTAATTATTTGTCACGATGTCGGGACGGTTGACGAAGAATGTGAAATGCGGCGGGCATGTCGAGGTCTGCGTCACATACTTCATGCGCAACACGCGCTTGCCTTTGGTCACCGTGACGCCGCTCTCCCTGACCTCGGTCAGCCAGGCATTGAGTTTGCTCGTGGAGATCGTTCCGGAGAAATGCGCGTACGCCTCGTCGACCAGCGCCCAAATGCGCTCGACGTTCTTGCCTGTCAGGGCCGAGATGGCCACAACGGGGGCATAGCCGACGAAGGTGAGACGATCATGTATGCGCTCGCGGATCTCGGCCTTCTTATCCGGACCCTCGATCAGATCCCACTTGTTGAGCACGATCACCATCGCGCACCCGCGTTCCGCTGCGAAGCTGGCGACGCGCTGGTCTTGGTCGGTCAAACCGAGCGTTGAATCGATGACGAGAATCGCGACGTCTGCACGGTCTATGGCACGCATGGCGCGAACGAATCCGTAATACTCGACATCCTCGTCGATCTGGCTCTTGCGGCGAAGTCCAGCCGTGTCGACGATGGTGTAACGCGTGCCGTTATGCTCGACGAGCGTGTCGATGGCGTCGCGCGTCGTTCCAGCGACATCGCTCACGATGCTGCGATCGTTGTCGGTCATCTTGTTCGTTAACGAGGACTTCCCGGCATTCGGACGGCCGATGATGGCGATGTTGATGGAAGGCTCCTCGGGCTCAGGTTCCTGATCGAGCCCTAAACGGCGCAAATGAGCAACGACTTCGTCGAGCAAGTCTCCCGTGCCATTGCCATGCGTAGCCGAAACGGGCCATGGATCGCCTAAACCGAGCTGGTAGAACTCCCACATCTCGTCCTCGCGACCCGGCGTGTCCATCTTGTTGACGACGAGCATAACGGGTTTATCGCTCTTGCGGAGGATGCGGGCGACCTCCTCATCATCGGCGTTGATGCCAGCTTTTGCATCGACGAGGAAGATGATGACATCGGCCTCCTTGGCTGCCTCGAATGCCTGATTGCGGATGGAACCTTGGAAGGCGTCATCGTCGCCCATCTCGATGCCACCCGTGTCGACGAGTCTGAAGCTCACGCCATTCCAGTCTGCATCGTGATAAGAGCGGTCGCGCGTCACGCCGCGCATTTCATGGACGATGGCCTCATCGGCTTGTGCAATGCGATTCACAAGCGTCGACTTGCCGACGTTCGGACGCCCAACAACTGCGATAATCGGTAATCCCATATCTACTCCTGTGCGAAAAGACAGCAGGCTAATTCCTTAAGAGAATCGGACGCGTTGCAGGATACCACAGCTATGCGAGCGCCTGTAGCGTTTTGCAAATCCTGCACAGCGAACCCATCGAGTGTTAGCCCATCGTCGTTGAAGACGATGTTGGGGATCGCGAACAGGCAATGTGAGCGCATATCGTCCGGCATTCCCGAAAGCGCATCCGTAATAGCGGATGCGATATCGCATCCGCACAGAAGGCCCGTCACATCGACGTTTCCCCCGAAATAATCATTGCGTACCGCAAGCGGATGCATACGCGCATTCAGCGGGCTTTCTGAGACGAGCTGCGAGAAATACGGCTCCATCGCGAACCCTGTCACGTAGAAAAGATGCGTATCGGTGTCATCGAGCGCACGCAGGCAGTCTGTATGCTCGCCCTTCGCGAATACCTCCATCCAATCGTCGACGAAGGTGCGGATGATGCCGACGCCGTCCTCGAACATTGAGAAATCGCCATAGAACGGAGCTTTCGGAAGATGCTTGAGCACGTCTTCCTGATAAGCATTCCTGTAGAACTCATCCGCTGCGAAGGCCCATGCATGGCCCCTCTCCTCCAAAGCCCGCGTCTGGAAAGGCTCGAGCAATTCCAGCACCGCCAGGGCGGCATCTCTGTCGTTGAAACTAGTGGTGAACTTCATCTGATGGGATGTGTACCCTAAGGGCACGATGCACACATCCAAGATTCCCGGTCTCTCGTACGCCCACGCAAGGGTCTCTTTGAGCACTTCCCCATCGTTTTCCCCAGGAAGAAGCACGATCTGCACGTGGAATTCGATACCGCGCGCCAAGAGGCGCTCAAGCGAATCGATGCCATGTTTGGCATGCTTTCCGATCAGGTGCGCTCGCACGTCATCGTCGACCGCATGAAGCGACATCCTCAAAGGTGAAAGGCGCATATCCACGATGCGCTGCTCCTCTTCGGGCGTCATATTCGTCAAGGTAACGAAGGTACCGCTTAAAAAGCTCAACCGATAATCGTCATCGCGCACATACAGCGAGTCCCGCATGCCGCGCGGCAATTGGTGCATGAAGCAGAACGTGCACGCATTTCTGCATTGGCGCACACCATCGAACACGACGCCTTCGAACGAAAGCCCGAATCCACTTCCCTCATCCCGCTCGAGCGTCACCTCGCCCGTATCGCCATCGAGGTCGATATACCCTACCGAAATGACGTCATCGGCAGTATGCCAACGCCAATCGATGATATCGCGCAAGGGCTCGCCATCGACCGTCGTGATGATGCAGCCCGGAGTAAAGCCCGCATCGTCTGCAGGAGAAAAGGGCTCCACATCCACGATGAGCGCGCCGAAGTCGCGCTTCGCTGTGCGCGCGGAATCGATTGTGGGATAGATTGCCATAATGGGATGCCTTACGCGAAAGCGGCAACAAGCCGCATCGTGGGACTACACTGGATTGCGTGCTGTTGCAACGCGACCCGAACGGACGACCTCGACGATGCCGTAGGCATCGAGCAGGCCTTGCAGGCGCTCGAGCGTCGCCGCATCACCCACTGCCTCGATAGTCAGGCGCTTCTTGCCCACATCGACGATGGAAGCGTTGAATACCGATGTGATCTGGGTTATCTCGGCGAGCTTATCGGGCTCGGCATTGATCTTGAACAACACGAGCTCGTGTTCGATGGGATCCTTCTTCGTGAGATCGGTTACCGTCAGCACGCTCACGAGCTTGTTGAGCTGCTTGGTGATCTGCTCATAGGAGATGTTATCGGCTTCAACGACCGCAACCAAACACGACCACGCGGGGTCCTGCGTCGGACCGACGGAAAGCGATTCGATGTTGAACCCACGACGCGAGATGAGTCCGGTGATGCGTTGCAGCACGCCCGGCTTGTTCTCAACGCGGGCGGAAAGAACGTGTCTCATCGCTTATGCCTCCCCTTCGCCATCCACAGTCAAAGCCGCATCGAACACACCGAGCGCCTCATCGAGGCACGCACCGGGCACCACCATGGGATACACGTTGTGGTCACGGGCAACCATCACATCGAGCAAGGCCGGACCCTTGCATGCGAGCAAGTCGTCAAGCGCCTTATCGAGATCGTCGGGATCTTCCACGCGTGCGGCATGCCAGCCATAGGCATCGGCAAGCTTCACGAAATCGGGAACCGCATCGAGCTTGGTGGCGATGTAGCGCCCTCCGCAGAACAGCTGTTGCTGCTGGCGCACCATGCCAAGGCTCCGATTATCGAAAACAAGCACTTTGACCTGGGCATTATTGGCAATCGCAGTCGCCATCTCCTGCTCGCACATCTGGAAGGAGCCGTCACCGGCGATGCAGACGATTTGCTTATCGGGACGGCCGAGCGCCGCACCGATAGCCGCAGGGAACCCGAAGCCCATGGTGCCCAGACCGCCACTCGTGATGAAGGAGCGCGGCACATCGCGCTCGATGAGTTGTGCAGCCCACATCTGGTGTTGGCCAACCTCGGTGGTTACGATGCTTGAAAGCGGGTCAAGCCGCAAAGAAAGCTTCGCGCACACGAGTTCGGGCGACAAACCGCCTTCGAGAGCCTGAGTACCCCGCTCGAAGGGATACCGCGCCTTAAGCTGCGTCAAGTGCTCAAGCCATGCACTCGTATCGAGTGCGATCTCCTCCTTTTCGAGGCGCTCGAGGAGCGCTGCGAGCACGATGCGCACATCGCCGACGATGGGAACGTCTATAGGGATGACCTTGCCGATTTCAGCGGGGTCGATATCGATATGGATGATGCGCGCATCCTTGGCAAAGCACTCGGGATTGCCCGTCACGCGGTCGCTGAAGCGCGTTCCGCATGCCAAGAGCACATCGGCCTCGCACAAGGCCTGGTTCGCGAACTTCGAGCCGTGCATTCCCGCGAAACCGAAGCACAGAGGATCGCTTTCGGGTAAGGCGCCCTTGCCCATCAAGGTGGTCACCACAGGGGCATTCAATGCATGTGCAAGATCATGCAGCTCAGCGCGCGCCCCAGATGAGACGATGCCGCCGCCAGCCAAGATGACCGGCCGCTTTGCACCCGAAAGCGTTGCAACAGCCTGCTTTATCTGCCGTGCATTGCCCTTGTACGTGGGCTTGTACGAAGGAAGGTCGATATGCGAAGGATATATAAACTCCAGCGTCTGCGCCGCCACATCGCTCGGGATGTCGATCAGCACGGGACCTGGACGACCCGTACGCGCGATATGGAAGGCAGCACGGAAAGTCTCAGGGAGCAATGCCGCCGATTTCACGAGGAAGCTATGCTTGACCACGGGCATAGACATGCCCATGATGTCGGATTCCTGGAAAGCATCCGTACCGATCATCGTAGTCGGCACCTGTCCCGTCACGATGACGAGCGGCACGCTGTCCATGTAAGCCGTAGCGATACCGGTGACCGTGTTCGATGCACCCGGACCGCTAGTGACCAAAACCACGCCCACCTTACCGGTTGCACGCGCATAGCCATCGGCCTCATGCACAGCACCCTGCTCGTGACGTGCGGTGATATGCGTAATCGGCGATGCATACAGCGCATCGTAGATCGCAAGCACCGATCCGCCAGGGTAGCCGAATACCAGCTCGACGCCCTCCGCCTCAAGCGAAGCGATGACCGCCTGCGCTCCAGTCAGGATCGGAGCTGGCTCGTGCAGGCGCGATTGTCTGTTATGTGCACGTGATTGCGTCATGGGGTCGTGTTCCTTCAGATGGACGGGTCTATACGGTCTTATGCGTGCTTCTTCTCGAAATCCTCCATGAATTCGACGAGCTTCTCAACGCCCGCGCGAGGCATGGCATTGTAGATGCTTGCGCGCATGCCGCCTACGCTGCGATGGCCCTTGAGATTCTCCATGCCGGCTGCCTTGGCTGCCGCGATGAACTCGGCATCGAGCTCGGAGGAACCCGTGACGAACGGGATGTTCATGATGGAGCGGTCCTTCGGATCGACCGTGGACTTGAACAGCTTGCTGGAATCGAGGAAATCGTACAGAAGATTCGCCTTCGAGACGTTGCGCTCGCGCATCGCCTCCAGGCCACCCTGGGCCTTCAGCCACTTGAAGACCTTGCCGCAGATGTAAATCGTGTAGCACGGCGGCGTATTGTACATGCTGTTGTTCTTGGTGTAGGTGTCATAGCGCAGCATGATCGGCGTCGGGAACAGAAGATCTTCGCGCACCAGATCCTTGCGGATGATGACGATGGCCATGCCAGCAGGGCCGACATTCTTCTGAACGCCGCCATAGATGATGCCGTACTTGCTCACATCAACAGGCTCGGAGAGGAAGCACGAGGAGACATCGGCCACGAGCGGCTTACCGTTCGTATCGGGGAGCTCATGATAGAGCGTGCCGTAGATGGTCTCGTTCTGGCAGATGTAGACGTAGTCGGCATCGTCGGAGACCTTGATGGAATGCACATCGGGCACATAGCTGAAGGTCTTATCCTCGCTTGATGCGAGCAGGTTCGCCTTGCCGAAAAGCTGCGCCTCCTTATAGGCCTTCTTGGACCACGAGCCGCTCACGATGTAGTCGGCGACCTTGTTCTGCATGAGATTCATCGGGATCATCGCGAACTGCGTCGTCGCACCGCCCTGGATGAACAGCACGTGATAGTCCTCGGGAATGCCCATGAGGTCGCGGATATCCGCCTGGGCCTCATTGATGATGGTATCGAACGCGGAAGAGCGATGGCTCATCTCCATGACGGACATACCGCATCCGCGGTAATCGAGCATCTCCTCGGCAGCCTCGGCGAGGACTTCCTCGGGAAGGACCGCGGGACCAGCGGAAAAGTTGTAGATACGGGACATGTAAACTCCTAACATCTTCGTTTCATCGCTGCACGTGCACCGTGCATGCTTATTTGTCCAAAACTTAATGATAGCGCTTTTCGCGCATTTCAGATAGCTTTTCGGGACTTCAGGTTGCCTAAGAGCGGCAGCGATGCGGACGTAAACGCGCTATTTGCCGCACCGAGCTACCAAAACGCGCGGTCTTCCGGCGAGATCGCATACGATGCGCACGTCATAGTAGCCCTTTTCGTTGGCAAGCCTCGCGGCTTCATCAAGGCTCTCTTCGAAGAGCTCGACCGCGAGCACCCCGGAAGGTTTCAGATACGTTTGCGCCTGATCCAAGAGGATGCGGAAGGCATCGAGGCCATCAGCTCCCCCATCGAGCGCTAAGCGCGGCTCGAAGTCAGAAACCTCGCGCGGTATCGTCTCGATGACAGACGTCGGGATATACGGCGGATTGCTTACGATCGCATCCACCTCCCCGACAAGCGCTTCATCAAGGCTAGAGAGCATATCGCTTTCGATCACGGTGACGCGGTCGGAAACGCCGCATGCGCTCGCGTTCTTCTCACATAACGCAATCGCCTCTGGTGCGACATCGAGTGCGAAAAGATGGGTATCGGGACGCTCGGATGCTATCGAGCACGCGATGCACCCGCTGCCCGTGCCGACATCCACGATGCGAAGAACCGTCCCCTCTTCTTCCTTCGGGATGCTCGCAAGAAGCTCGCTTACGAGCACCTCGGTTTCGGGACGCGGGATCAAGACCCCATGGGCCACCTCGATCGAGAGGAAGCGGAAGCCCACCTCCCCGATGATGTATTGCAAAGGCTCCCCTTCTGCGCGCCTCTTCACATAGTCGCGCAGACGATCACGCTCCTTTAGAGTAAGCGGTCGCTCAAGGTTGGTGTAAAGCTCGATGCGGGATAAACCGCATGCATGCGCGATGAGCTTCTGGGTCGAGACGCGCGGGTTCTCATCACCCTTGCGTTCCAAATACCCCATCGTCCAATCGAGGGCCGCTTTGATGGTCCATATGTCATTCGATTGCGCCATGAGCGAAGGCAAGCCTACGTCTCTTAGATGGCTTCTTCGAGCTTCTGGGCACGGTCGGCGGCCTGGAGCGCGGTGATGAGCTCCGAAAGGCCCGCTCCGCCGGCGCCGAGCAAGACGCCGTTATAGGTGCCGTTGTAGCCGATGCGGTGGTCGGTCACGCGGTCCTGCGGGCCGTTGTAGG
>JAUNJT010000086.1 GCA_030533105.1 Eggerthellaceae bacterium | reverse complement strand
TGCCGCATTCGTAGCTCTGCTTGACGGATTTGACATCATCCTTGAAGCGCTTGAGCGATGCGATGGAACCTTCGAAGATAACCATGCCGTCGCGAACGATGCGGACCTTGTCGTCGCGGCTGATCTCGCCTTCGGTGATGTAGCAGCCGGCAACCGTTCCGACCTTGGGCACCTTGAAGGTCTCGCGGACCTCGGCGACACCCGTGTCCTCTTCGACGATATCCGGCGAGAGAAGGCCGACGCGTGCAGCGTTGATGTCCTCGATGGCCTGGTAGATGACGCGATACAGGCGGATGTCCACATGTTCCTTCTCGGCCTGCTGACGGGACTTGCCCGTCGGGCGGACGTTGAAGCCGATGATGATGGCATCGGATGCCGCAGCAAGCGTGACGTCGGTCTCGGTGATGCCGCCGACGGCAGAGTGGACGATGTTGATCCTGACTTCGGACTGATCCATCTTGTTGAAGGAATCGCGCAACGCTTCGATGGAGCCCATCACGTCTGCCTTCACGATGAGGTTCAAGTCGGTCTGCTTGCCAGCCTCGATACGGCTGAACAGATCATCCAAGCTCATATGGGACTTGACCTCTTGCTCGGCAAGGCGTGCACGCAATGCACGCTCTTCGGCGAGCTTACGCGCATCGCGCTCGTCCTCGAAGACCCTGAATTCATCACCTGCGGTCGGAACGCTGCTCAGTCCAACGATTTCGACAGGATCGGCGGGACCAGCGGATTTGACATGATTGCCCTTCGGATCGATGAGCGCGCGGACGCGACCATGGCTCATGCCGGCGACGACAGCGTCTCCGGTATGGAGGGTGCCGCGCTGCACCAGACCCGTAGCGCCCGGGCCGCGGCCCTTATCGAGATTCGACTCGATGACGACGCCGCTCGCGAGCGCATCGGGGTTCGCCTTCAATTCCAGAACGTCTGCCTGCAGAAGGATCGTCTCGAGCAAGTCATCGATGTGCAGCTTCTGCTTGGCAGAAACATCGACGAACATGTTGTTGCCACCCCACTCCTCAGGGATGACGCCATACTCGACGAGTTCATGGCGGACGCGCTCGGGATTGGCGCCGCTCTTATCGATCTTGTTGACAGCGACGACGATCGGCACTTCTGCGGCCTTCGCGTGGTTGATAGCCTCAATGGTCTGCGGCATGACGCCGTCGTCTGCAGCAACGACCAAGACGATGACGTCGGTAACCTGAGCACCACGCGCACGCATGGCGGTGAATGCCTCATGACCAGGAGTATCGATGAACGTGATGCGGCGGTCATCGATCTCGACAACCGATGCGCCGATATGCTGGGTGATACCGCCCGACTCGCCTGCTGCGACGCCCGTATGGCGGATCGCATCCAACAGCGAGGTCTTGCCATGGTCGACATGGCCCATGACCGTGACGACGGGCGGACGGGGCTTGAGATCATCCTCGGAGTCATGGTAGACGACGGCGAATTCTTCTTCGGGCGAGACAACGCGGACCTTGCGACCCAAGTCGTCTGCAACGAGCTCGATGAGGTCATCGCTCATGGATTGCGTCAGCGTGAGAACGGTGCCGAGCATGAACAGGCGCTTGATGATCTCGTTCGGCTGGACGCCGAGCAACTCGGCGAGCTTGGAGGCCGAAGATCCCTGCGGGACCTCGATCGTCGAGGAATCGAGCACCAAGCTCGGATCGATTCCGCGCTCGATGGCCTGCGCCTCGGCACGCTCGCGCGCCTCTGCCTGGCGCTTCTCCTTGCGCTTCTTACGACGTCCCTCGCCTTCATGGGAAGCTGCGGCTACGACAGCGCGTGCTTCGGCAAGCACCTTATCACGCTGCAACTTCTCCGCCTGGACGGCCATTTGCGCATAACGGTCCTCGCCCTTGTCCTGCTGCATCTGCTGCTCGAGCTCGGGAACGGACGGTTCGAATTGATACGGACCGGTCTTCTTGCCCTTCTTTTTGCCCTTGCCTTGCGGTTGGGCGCCTTGCTCCTTCTGGGCCTTAAGGCGGTTCTGCTCCGCCTCGATCTGCGAAAGGAGCGAATCGAATTTAGCAGCAGGCTTTGAAGGAACGACCTGCGCAGGCTTCTTCTCGGGCTCTTCGACGACGGTGTCTGTCTCAGAAACTGCCGGCCTTGCGGTCTTCTTCCCCGCGCGATTGCGCAGCGACTCCTCAACCGCCTTCTTCTTAGCGACATCCTGGGCGTTCTGAGCATCGCGTGCACGTTGCTCCGCCTCGGCGCGCTCGCGCTCGACACGTTCCTTCTCGTTTTGGATCTGCTCGGCTAAGCTAGCGAACAAGGAAGGTGCTTCCTGTTTCACGGCGGGACGCTTCTGCTGTTCCTTCTCCACAGGACGCGGGGTCTCTTGGACGGTAGTCACGCCCGTCCTACGAGCACGCTCCGCCTCGCGAGCCTTAAGCTCTGCCTCCACAGCGGCGCGACGCGCTTTCGCTTCCTCGGCTTTCTTCGCCTCAGCCTCATCTTTCTGCTGCTGAAGCTTCTTAGCCTCCTCGTCATCAAGCTGACCCGTGCGCTGCTTGATCTCAGGCTCCAGGTTCTTCCTGATTTTGGTTACATAGGCATCCGCGAGCATGCTGGCATGGCTTTTTGCAGGGATCTTCATCTCGATCAGACGATCGAGCAGTTCCTTGCTCGTCATACCGAATTCTTTTGCTAGCTCATGAACACGCATTCCGGCCATATGCTTCTCCTTCAACCGGTCCAAGTTATAAGAGCTGTAAGCCCTGTTCCCTGATGCGCTCGTACGCATCAGCATCTATCTTCATTCTCAATGCACGCTCGAAAAGTCGCGTCTTCACCGCCTTCTCGAGGCATTCGGCGCTGCACACGTACACCCCGCGACCGGTCCCCTTACCGGTTGCGTCGATTTCGACGGATGCCGATTCATCATCATGCGTAACGCGCATGATGCGGAGCATCTCGCCTTTCGCCGCGGAGTTTCCGCATGCGGCGCAGCGACGCGTAGGTGTATGGGCAACTTTACTCACGAAAACCCCTTACAGACTGACTTCCAACGATGCATGGATACCGCAGTACTTGCTGCCCGGACGTGCATGGTTGCGGCAACGAACGCCATCAACGCTCACATACGCACATGCGGCATCGGCTTCGGTCTTGTCGTCGTCCTCATCGATGAGGATGTTCTCATCGAGCGGTTCGCCAGCAAACGAAGCGCTCTTGATATCGATATGCCAACCCGTCAACCTCGCGGCGAGACGGGCATTCTGGCCTTCCTTACCGATGGCTAAAGAAAGCTGATCATCGGGAACGATGACAGTCGCATAGTGGTTCGCCTCGTCGACGGTCACCCTCGTGACACGTGCGGGAGAAAGCGCATTGGCGACATACTTCGCAGGATTGTCGTCCCACTGGATGACATCGACGCGCTCGTTACGAAGCTCCTCGACGACCATGCGCACGCGGCTGCCCTTCGGACCGACGCAAGCGCCGACCGGATCGAGGTTCTGCTCACGGGAGTAAACGGCGATCTTGGAGCGGGCGCCGGGCTCACGGGCGATCGACTTCACCTCAACCAGACCGTCATAGATCTCGGGAACCTCGATCTCGAAGAGGCGGCGGATCAGGTCGGGATGCGTACGGGACACGATGATGGACGGACGCGCCTGGTCCCCACGGGTCTTCGGCTCATCGGAATTCGGATCGCGCACGGCGATGATCAGAACCTTCAGGCGCTGGTTGTGCTTATAGCGCTCGCCATTCGGACGCTCGTTGCGCTCGCCTGGATACTTCCTCGCATCGTAATGCGGAAGCTCGGCCTCGACGCCCTCGCGGATCTTGATGATCGTGAAATCGGGAGTGCCCTGCAAAACGGTACCGGTGACCAGATCACCCACGCGACCGCTGAACTCCTCGAAGATCGACTGACGGCCGGCCTCGCGGACGATGGACGCGATAACGCTCTTGGCGTTCTGCGCCGCGATGCGGCTGACGTCGTTCGGGGTGACGTCGCGCTCTTCGAACTCGGTGAACTCGCCGGTCTCGGGATCGGGGTCGCCTACGGGAACGAGCTCGTACACGTAGATGTGACCGGTCTGGCGGTCAATCGTCACACGAGCATCCCACTCGAGATTCAAGATGTGCTGATAGCTCTTTGCGAGGGAGGCCTCAAGGCGCTCGATCAGGTAGAATTCGTCGATCTTGCGCTCATGCGCAAGCGCCTGCAATGCCTCGATCAATTCTGATGTAGCCACGATGTCTTTCCTTTCAACTTATCTGCTGAAATCAATGATGCCCTTTACGTTGGCACGCTTGATCTTCTCATACGGTATTCTCGCCTCATTCGAGGCGTCATCGCATACGGTGATGCACTCATCGTCCGCCGCTGTAAGCACAGCCGTCCAGTTCGCACGGCCGTCTATTGCCTCGCTCGCGCGCACAACGACGGTGGAGCCGACGAAGCGCTTGAAATGCTCAGGCGTGCGCAATGGACGATCGATGCCAGGCGAGGAAACCTCGAGCACGTATGCTCCGGGGAATGGATCGATCTCCTCCATGAGCTCATTGATCCATTTCTGCGAGCGCGTGAGCTCATCGAAATCCACGCCGTTGGGCGTATCGATATACACGCGGATCGTCGGGGATTTGCGCGCACCCGTCACTTCGACCGTCACGATCTCGATGCCATGCTCGCCCGCATGCGCCTCAAGCGCATTCAGCAAACCCTGTTCCGTTTTCGTCAGCACGCCTCGCACCTCCCCTAGATAAAAAGAAAGCGGGAAGAACCCACTTTCTGAAACGGTTAGAAAGTTGTCGGTAACGCACCGCACCAAAAGAAGCGCATCAACGTGCGTTACATGTAGCTTTATACCATAGATGTCCCGTGTGCGCTAGTGTAAACAGACAAGCTACACAGTGCGCGCGCGAATATGCGGCGAAAGGATGAAAACGCTAGAGGTTTCGAAGGGTTTCGACAACCTCATCGATCTGGTACTGGGGCGTGGATGCACCTGCCGTCACACCGACGGTTTCACAGCCCTCAAACCACTCGGGTGTGATCTCCTCCCATGATTCGATGTGGAAGGTCTTCGCTCCCGCAGAGTCGCAAATCTCGGCAAGACGCGAGGTGTTCGCGGAATTCCTTCCTCCGATGACGACCATGGCATCGACGCGCTTGGCAAGCTCTGATGCAGCCTCTTGGCGCTGACGCGTCGCTCGGCAGATCGTATGCGCGAGGTCCGCTTCGCTCCCGCGCTCGCGGATACCTTCC
>JAUNJT010000085.1 GCA_030533105.1 Eggerthellaceae bacterium | reverse complement strand
CATGCTCGCGGTCGATGTGATTGATAAATACCGCGCGGGAAAGGCGCATGTTCTCGGCTTCGCGCCACAGTCTGGTGGTCATGACCTGAGGGCCGGCGACGGCGTCGACCACGAACAGCGCCATCTCGGCTGCCTGCATGGTAAGAATTGCCTCGCCGATGAAGTCGGGATGTCCGGATGTGTCGAGGACGTTGATCTTGAATCCCTTGTGCTCGACAGGAGCGATGGACGTGGTAATCGTGAACCTGCGCTTGATCTCCTCCGGATCGTAATCCAGATAGGATTTGCCGTCATGGGTTGTACCCATGCGTTGCGTACGACCCGAGCAATAAAGCATCGCTTCGGCAAGCGACGTCTTTCCCGAGCCGTCCTGACCTACAAGCACGACATTGCGGACCTGTTCTGTAGCGGGAGCTGCCATAGTGACCACCAACCTTCCTTGACCAAAAAGCGCACCGTCACATCCATCTGCGCGCTTAAAGTATCGATTTGACGCGGATAGAGCGTGCCGTGGAAAAACACGTGCTTGACTAGTGTAACGCAAAAGCCGTGGAAAATGCCGAAAAAGGCTCGTTATTCTTCGCGTTTGCCCGCGATGCCCCCTGCGTTTCACCGTTTTGCTCTCAGCGGTTCACCATAAACGATTGTGTGGTATCATGGCGCGTTGAAACCATGGGGACGGATATGTCCTCCCCACAAGCTTTATGATGAGAAAAGAAAGAGGAAATCATGGCTGAGGAATGCACGCACGAGTGCTCGAGCTGCAGCATCGGCGATTGCGCCGATCGCGCAACCGGTCCCGTCACGCTCGAGCCGAATAAGCGCTCGAATATCAAACATGTCATCGCCGTCGTTTCCGGCAAGGGCGGCGTCGGCAAGTCGCTGGTCACCAGCCTGCTTGCGACCACCATGCAGAAGAAGGGCTATAAGGTCGGCATCCTCGATGCCGATGTCACGGGCCCGTCCATCCCCAAGACGCTCGGCATCACCGGCCATGTCACGGCCGACGAGGATGGCATCAACCCCTCCGAGGATAAAAACGGCATCAAGGTCATCTCCGTCAACTTCCTGCTCCCCACCGAGGATACGCCGGTTGCATGGCGCGGCCCAGTAGTCAGCACCATCATCACGCAGTTCTGGAACGAAGTGAACTGGGGCGATATCGACATCATGTTCGTCGACATGCCTCCGGGAACATCCGATGTGTTCTTGACCATCTTCCATCAGCTGCCCGTCGACGGCATCGTCACGGTCTCGGCTCCCCAAGAACTCGTCTCCATGATCGTCGGCAAGGCCGTCAATCTGGCGCACGACATGGACACCCCCGTCATCGGTTTGGTCGAGAACATGGCGTACTTCGTGTGCGACGAATGCGGCAAGAAGCATTTCGTGTATGGCGAGCCCCAGGGTGCTGCCGTTGCGGAGAAGTACGGCATCCCCGCCATCGCAACGCTGCCGATCGATCCTGCCTTCGCCAAGCTGTGCGATGAGGGAAAGATCTCCGAGTACGATGCCGCGTCCGACCTCGATCCGATCATCGAGCAGATCAAGGCGGCACTCGCGTAAAACGATTCTGCCGAACAGTCTTTCGAATGCGCATCTTGCATGCAATCAAGAACCCCCGCCTCGTGATGAAGGCGGGGGTTCTCGTTTTCAAGCCGTATGGGGAAATCGCCCGTTACATGACAAGCTTGGTGACCTCGATATCCTCCTCAAGGTCGACGATCGTCTTATCGCCGACGATCTTGAGTGCCAGGATCTCCTCGAGCATCTCATCAGCGTCATTGAACTGCTTGTTGAAGAACGGGGATTTCGCATCGAGATAGGAAAGATGGGCCGTGCTCGTCTTGCCGAGGCTTAAACGCTCGTAATAGAACTCCTTGCCTTCGACGTTGAACACGATCTCCCAACCGTTCTTGATGTGATTCTTGAATTCGTCGTACGTGCAGCAACCCTTCATGGCCATCTCCTCGCTTTACGATTGTGTCAGGCATCTCGCCGTTTTCATTTCGGACGTATCGTACCGCATCGGCGGCAAGAACGCGAACCTTCTTTTCGACGAAAAGCAGGCTCGGCGAATACCGAGCCTGCAATGCAAAGCAAGTTATTCGGGATGTGATTGCGCGGCTTACTTGCCGAAAAGTCCACCCGCGATATTGGCGATACCGAGGATGTCGCCGATGCCGATGCCGTCGCTTAAGTCGACCTTGGCGCCAGCCTTGCCGCTCGAGAAGGCAACGCCCGCCAGATTGCCGAGGATGTCCATCATATCGATGCCTGAGCTCTGTGCAGCGGCGGTCTGCTGCTGCTGTGCAGCCTGACCGAAGCCGAAGAGGCTTCCCAGAACGTTCTCGGCCATCGAGTGCGCGCTGCCGCCACTCTTAGCCAGCTGCGATTGGGACCTCTGCTGAACCAAGCTGTAATCGACGGTCTTGCCCTTTGCAAGGCCACCGAGCATGGAGATGACCTCGGCCACCTGAGACTGATCGACCCAGTCCTGACCAGTGACCTTCTTGACCGACGAATACGGATGCTCTACGAGCGTCTGCGCAGATTGCGGATTCTGCAGGATGCTGCCGATAAGCTGTTGAACGATTTCTTCTGTTGTTGCCATGATTCCCCCTTAAGAAGACAAGGACCTAACGAACCGATTATAGCAGCCTGATTTGGCATTTCATACACAATCGTGAACCATTTTTTCTCAAGGTTTTTCAGGTAATCGCCACAATCCTTCAAGGTTATTTTCAGGAAACCGTATGAAAATGGAAACCATGATGGGGAAAGGAGCATCAATGAAAGCGTTACATGCGAAGAAATGGTTGGCGCTCGTCGCTGCGATAAGCGTGTTTATGTGCATGGTAGCCCTCTTCGGCTGTTCGCAGCAAACAAGCAGCAAGTCGAAGACCCTGACTGCCGATGACATCAAGGTGACCGAGAACTACGATAGCTCCGCCGATGGCGAGCACGCTATCACTGCAGATGGCGAAACGAAGTCATTTGAGAACATCGCTGTCACGAAAACCGGCAGCTCATCTGGTGATGAAGCGGACTTCTATGGCGAGAATGCCGCGATCTTCGCAACGAATGGGGCAACGCTCGATCTGAAGAACATCCTCGTGACCTCCGATGGCACGCATGCGAACGCCGTCTTCACGTACGGCAAGGGCACCACGGTAAACATCGCCGATTCGGTGATCGAGACCGTAGGCAATTGCTCGGGCGGCCTTATGACAACAGGCGGAGGCACGACGAATGCCTCAAACCTCACGATCCACACCACGGGCAACTCCTCGGCAGCCATCCGCTCTGACCGCGGAGGCGGAACGATGACGGTTGACGGCGGAGGCTACACGACAGAGGGCAAAGGCTCCCCCGTCGTCTATTCGACTGCCGATATCACCGTGAGCAATGCTGAGATGACGTCCACTGCAAGCCAGGGTATCGTCATCGAAGGCAAGAATTCCGTCACGCTGAACAACGTGACGCTTACCGCAAGCAACACCCAGAAGAACAGCAACAAATCCGAATGGTACCAAGCGGTCATGATCTACCAGTCCATGAGCGGGGATGCTAAAGAGGGCACCTCGGCCTTCGCCATGAACGGCGGTACCTTAACCAATACAAACGGCGACGTCTTCTTCGTGAACAATACCTCCACGACAATCGACCTTAAAGGTGCGACCATCAAAAACGAGGATGCGAATGGCGTATTTTTGCGCGCAGCTGCCGCAGGTTGGGGCAAAAGCGGCAAGAATGGCGGACATGTGACCATGACTGCCACCGATCAAGTGATCGATGGCAACATGCTTGTTGACGACATCTCCTCGCTCGACTTGACGCTTTCCGGTAAAAGCACCTTTAACGGAGCCATCAATCCCGATGGCGCATCAGGCGAGGTCTTTGTGAAGATCGCCTCCGGCGCCACATGGACGCTTTCTTCCGATAGCTATGTCGATTCCCTCGAGAATGCCGGGAAGATCAACTTGAACGGTCATACGCTCTATGTGAGCGGAGTTCCCTATAGCGGCTAAGCGCAAGCGGAAACCCCTTGCGCATGATAGCCACGTGCGCCCTCTCCATTCCGCCTTTGCAGAGAGGGCGCACACTATTTTACGTGAAGAATCCCCAGATGGATGCTACTTTTCGGCATCTCCTTCGAACAGGGGCACAAGCAGCTCCTCGGCTTCGTTCGCCGGTGCGGGCATGATCAGATACGACTCGATGTCGGCCTCCCCTTCAACGAAGGGAACGAAGGCTCGCGCAAGCCTTGAAGTGAGCCTCGTCTGGTCGGTCATGCACTCGAGCAGCAGATAGATCTCATCGACGATGTCCGCGAACAGGTAATCGGAATAGACATTCGTCTGATACTCGAAGGTCTTCATCTCGAATCCATGCTCATGGCACATATCGATCCATGCCTTGCGCAGAGGGTCATACGATGTGCTCGGCAGCATGACGGGATACCGTTTGATGTCCTCGACATGCAACGACCCTTTCCGCACCAAGGGATTGGCGCTGTTGCACCAAACGATGACGGGTTCCGTCGCAAGATGCTTGATAAGGTAGCCATCCTCGCGATACCTGTCTATCGTTTCCTCGATCGATCCGTACTCGTACACGACCGCCAAATTGATCGTCCGCTTCGCAAGCATCTCGCTTAGATTCGAACGGCCGAGCCTTGTGAAGTGGATGCTTAAAAGAGCATGCTCGCTTCTAAGCTTATCAGCGATCTGATACATGAGCGCACTCGCCTGATCGCTTCTGAGGGGCGGCTCTTGGAACACGAGCTCCTTGATGCCCTCCCGATTGATCTGGCGGCACTGCTCCACGAGCGTGTCATACGAGCCGAGAATCTGGCTGACGCCACCTAGGAAATAACGGCCTGCAGGGGTGAGCTTGGTTTGCCTCCCCCGCGATACGAGCGGGAACCCGAGCTCCTCCTCCATCTGCTGGATGTGCCGGGTCAGCGAAGGCTGGGAAATATGCAGCTCTTTCGCCGTTTTGGAAATGTTCATTGAATGCGAGAACTGACGAAGCTCCTCGAGGTATTCGATGTACATGATCGCCACCTCACTTACGAATTCTCTTCTCTGCTCGGAATATAACAAATCTGCATAGGTTGTATCAAGATATCGAATACGGCGAAGAGAACATTCGTTTATCAGGAAAGACTCATTACTCCTTACAATGAAATCAGCTGGGCAGAGGCTTCTTGCGTACGCCTGGAAACATGTTTCACTCCTCGCATAACGCGA